>CAMYOI010000278.1 GCA_947259955.1 uncultured Gammaproteobacteria bacterium | reverse complement strand
CACTTCCTCCTATGCTCGAATCATAGCCCGGAAGTGTCATATGGACCGGGGTAAGTCCAATCATAGCCCGGAAGTGTCATATGGACCGGGGTAAGTCCACGACCTGGGGCCGTGACGTCCACATTTCCCGGGAAACCTTGTAGCGATTGCTATCACTGCTATCACCCTCGTTATCGGTGTGTAGTGTTCGCCCGTCAAGGCTGGTGATACCCTTCTCATCCTGATAGCCGAGTTTGGATGTCAGGTTAAACGTCGCCACGTCGCTGGCTTTGTTATAGGAATAGCCGACCCCCAGTCGCATATCCAGTCGATCATTCACATTGTCTTCTATGGGTCGCAATTCGATAATGTCGATCGCCTTGACCACCTGCTCGCCCTCGGCATGAACGATAAGTACCTCGCCCTCCTCTTTGGCGCGGGCCAGGGAACCGTAATACCGTTTGCCATTTTCAAGCCGAATTTCATAGCTGAATTCACTTTCAATCGCAGTGACATCTTCCCATTCGATGCCAACGGTACCCATGGAGTCAGTGCCGTAAGACAACTTCCCCCGCCTCAGCTGTTTGATCTCGCCAGTAATGTCATTACCGTTAGCAAGCCTGATGTTGTCTACCTTGGAGTGGGCATAGAGCTGTGCAGAGAACAGGAAAAGAAATGAACACAGGAGAATTTCTATCAGGCGAGTGAGCATCATTGCGCCTCCTTCATGAGAGCGCCCGGTTACCCGGGCGCCCTACAATTTGTGCGAGAACGTTGTTGATTAGAACATCAGAAATAAAATCTCACACCCAGGGCCGGGCCGGCAATTTCAAGGTCGTCCAGCTGTTGATCGTCAAATTCCCAGTCGAGGTGCTGGTAACCTAAAGTAACGTCAAACGCCTCGAACCGATAATTAATCTCTACGGAGGCCTGCCAGGTAAGATCAGACTCACCGGCACCAACATCCGCTTCGTACGTTAGATACCAGCGGTCGGATAAAACTGTCCGGCCCTGGAGTCCGACCACACCATCCCAGTTACTGCCTGAATCACTCTCCTTCAACTCACCGCCGGGATCCAGGCGAAGCTTTACATCAAGGTCCAAAGAAAGGTATCTGGCTGCTCCCAGGATATCAAGCGTGGTTTTTCCGTTGTCAAAGATCTCCCAACCTGCCCCAAATGTGGAGATTAAATTTTTCAAACCCACCTTTAACTCTGCGTTAATCGGGCCCAGTGTTTCTCGTTCTCGCGATTCAGTATCGACAGAGATCAGGTTAGCAAACAAGGTGAGCTTGTCACGCTTTGCCTCAAATGAACCAAAATAGGCAAACTCGACATCATCCAGAATGTCATCAAAGTCGGCACTGATGTCCTCCCCTGTCGCGGAAGCGCCTTTCACATCGGCCGCCATGAGATAAAGCTCTACACCATACTCCCAATCCGATGCCATCGTGGGTGCTGTTCCCATCAGCAGTCCCGTAACAACAGCGCCCGTCAAAATATTCTTTAAATATTTCATTATTCCTTAACCCCTCTATTTACTTAGGTATTTCCTTGTTAGCGTGCTGATAGCTACATCGATTGCGCTTCAATCCGGCAGTGGCCCAGTTTCATTAATAATTTTGTTTTCATTTAACACTTCCAAATTTTTTGTCTCACAAAGACCGAAAGCGTTCCGGACAGCATCTGCGAGAATCAGTCCTGAAACTGTTTTGCCAATTTGAATTTCAAACGGCTTCCTGGTCTTGTCACCGATGGTTTGTCTAGCGTACTTATCTCCCATCAGCTCCCAATTTGGAAATCTTGCGCCTGATCTCCGCTCGCCAGGTTGCCGCGTTGTCCTGCTGCTGATTGAGCAATATGCCCAGGATATAAGCCGTCACCGCGGCCCCGATAAGCGCCACGCCGATCTCGAAGACCATGTCGATGACAAACTCGCTAATGCCCTCGGAGACCATGGTAAGCTCAGTAAACTTGATCACCTTTGCCACGGCGACGAACAGGACCCCCAGGAGCGCACCCGCCCAGAGAAACAGCTTGTGCACGGCCACCGGTGCAGTGACCTCGTCGATCTGGTCCGGATGGTCACGAAAGTAGGCCAGCTCCTCGTCGGTCACCTCACTGGCGCTCCTCTTCAGAAAGAGCTTGAGGAACATCTGGTCGCGCTGTTCGTCTGCCTCAGTATTCATGATTGACTGTTACTCCAAGTGTGGTTATTTGATAAATGGGGTCGGGGTAAAATTTACAAACGACTGACACGATATTGAGCCCTGGTCCGCGGTTTTTCACTCTCTAGCTCTGATTAACGCGAGCCGCCACCCAAGGGCCAGTTGAAGGCGACACTGGCAAACCAAATCTGATTCTCTGCGTACTCACCCTTGTAGCCAACGATAGGCGGCTGCCGCGAGCTATCGATCCCCGCGTCGCCATAATCTGCATAGACCAGGCTACCAGAAACCATCATGCCGCTCTCTCTTTGATAGTCAGCACCAAACGCATAGCGAATTTGCCTATCCAATGGCATATCAGCGGTGCGCGCCTCATCTTTAGTTGGGTCGGTGTCATAAGCAACACCTGCGCGCAGAGTCCAGTCTTTGTTCAGACGATAATCGGCACCCACGGCATAGTGATAGGTATCCTCCCAGTTGCGCGGCAATGAGACGCCCCTGTTACTGGTGGTCAAGTTGACATCACCCAACTCGCTCCAGTTATCCCAACCGACGGTCAAATAACCAGACCAGGTCTCGTTAAAGTCATGGGCCATACCCAAACGCGCCATCGCGGCCAAGGTAAGTTCTGTCTCTATGCCAACTTGTTGCTGCGCCAGCACTGCCTTGGCATCACCATCGTATTTGAAGTCAAATTTGGAGGTGGCGCGGCCGCCTATGCGGGTAGTGGGGCTCAACTCATAGAGGAAACTAAAGGTCCCAGCTACCTGAAAGTCATCACCATCGACCTTGGCCTTACCTTCCTGGCCAGTAAGCGGATTCTCCGGATTCGGTACCGCAATTTCCATCTCCAGTGAGGAATACATAATAGGCACCGAAATCCCTACAGAAAGCTTCTCGGTAACACGATAAGACACGGATGGAACAAGGCCCGCCACCAATATAGAAACATCCTGTGCCTGAAAACGACCGGCCCACTCATCGTCGTAATCCAACACCGACCCGGTCAGAGCAACTCCGGATATGCCCACCGCCCATTTGTCGTTAATCGGGTGCGCGTAATAAACGCTGCCAAGCGGCCCTGGTCCACCGGCGCTGCCACCATCCCCATTGCCATTGAGAGCACTACCTCGCTCCAGGTCAAACTGAATGTCGCTATAAACCACACCGCCGGTGACCGCGATTTCAGACTTCTCCAGTCGCGACATCGCCGCGGGATTGAACATTGCCGTTGTCGCATCATCAGTACCGGCCTCTTCACCTGCCCCGGCCCGACCCATAGTGGCCTGGCCATACTCGCTTATCCACAGGCCACCGGCCTGGGCTTGAGACGCCGCAAGAACGCCCGCCAGGGCAAGAAATAGTGGTGCTCTTTTTATCTGCATAACTGCTCCGTTTACATAGATTTTCTGCTAGCGGAGTATGACAGCCAAGACAGTGCGCGCAATCTCAGATTGCATGCAGTATCTCGGTCGATTCTATGTCAGATACTTCAACTATCGATACAAGCGCACAGGGACACTGTTTGAAGATCGATTTAAATCCCATCCGGTTCAGACAACACGATACTTCCTGACGTGTTCGCGCTATATAGAATTGAACCCCGTTCGTGCAGGCATGGTTGCGGACCCAGGTGTGTATAAGTGGTCCAGCTATGCAGCGCAGGCGTTGGGTCGACCCGTAAAAATGTGGACGCCACATGTAGAGTATGCGCGTCTAGGGTCGACAGACAGCGCGAGGCGAATAGCGTATCGCCGATTATTCGAAGAGGCGTTGGACGCTGATCTGATTTCGGAGATCAAACATGCTCAAAAAACAGGGTTCGTCCTCGGCACTGAAAAGTTTCGGCAGCAATTCGAGGATCTGACGGGATTAGCACAGTCCTACAAGAAACGAGGCCGGAAACCTCGTCCCCTGTAAGCGTTACAGTTTTGTAAATTTTACCCCGACCCCTTTTATTCTTTTATTTATACGCTGCCGCATCGTTTGGCACGAAATGGCCGGACGATGCCATTTCTATTCTCTAGTTTGTATCGATGCCTTCTGTCTCGATAGCCCGCGCAAACCACCTGCTTCCCTTCCTGAAGGTGTTGCGCGGCATCGGCGCGCCGGAGATTCCTTCGGCTCGGCTAGCAGACTTGCTGAGGACAGAGGCTGTAATGAAAAAGGAAAGTCTAAATAATGTTAACCAATAGATTCACACTCGCAAAAAACGCAGCAATGGTACTGTTCCTTGTGGTGAGCGTACTGCTCTTCACAGTAACGTCTGCACAGGCAGACCAAGCCCAGGCAAAGAGCAGTGGCATTCTGCCATTGGCCGACTACTCCGGTGATTCTTCCAAACGTTCCTTCCTGCTGGGTGACTTAGGCGGCAAACGGAGTGAATGGGCCAAGAAGGGGTTTACCTTCGATATCGATTACAACCAGTATTTCCAGGCTGTTACCGATGGCGGCGTAGACACCGATTCCGAGTATGGGGGTACCCTCAATTACAACATCAATCTCGATTTTGACCGGATGGGTCTTATTCCTGGAGGCTTACTGCAGATACGTGCCAGGTCGCGTTACGGGAACTCTGTCAACGGTATCAGCGGTACCCTGATCCCGGTCAATACGGACGCGACTCTCCTGACGGACTCTGAACCGGATGAAGATATCGGACTCTGGCTTCCCGTAATCAACTACACCCAGTTCTTCAGCGAGAAGTTTGCCTTGGGTTTCGGCAAGTATGACACTTTGGATGTCCCCAACGAGTTTGCGAGTGGCCGGGGCAGAAGCCAGTGGTGGAACCAGAACCTGAACATGCAAACATCGGGACCCGCGCTGATGCTACCCAACGTCACGACTGCGGCTTCGGCCTTGTATATGGTTGATCCAAATCTAACGATCTCAGGTATGGTGGGCACGAGCACGGATACCTCCAACAGCTCCGGGTTCGATAATTTCGACGACGGTCTTTTCGCGATACTCCAGGTCGCCTACCAATACGAGCTCGATGAGCTGCCGGGTGGCCTGGTTTTCCTGCCCGGATACGGCTGGGATAACGATTTTGCTAAAATAAACGGTCGACTGAGCATTGAAGACGGACAGCTGAAACCGACGACTGAGGATAGCTCCTGGTTTGCTTCAGCTGAGTTTTGGCAGTACTTGTGGGTTGAAAAGGGCAGCTCTAAAACAGTCGACATTAATAACAACCGACAGGACCTGCAAGGTGTGGGAGTCTGGTCTCGCATTCAAACTGCGGATTCCGACACCAGCCCGATCGACTATGCCATCAGCGGCGGCGTCAACGCCAGGGGGCTTATTCCCGGGCGTGACAATGACGCTATGGGTGTCGCCTACGCCTACAACAAGTTGCAAAAGGCCCTATTCCTGGAGGAGGTCGGGATCGCCGACTCATCCTCCGTCTGGGAGGTCTTCTACAACATTGAATTGACCCCGGCATTGCACTGGACCCTGGACGCGCAGGTG
>CAMYOI010000277.1 GCA_947259955.1 uncultured Gammaproteobacteria bacterium | reverse complement strand
GACAAACACCCGCCTTCGGCGTTGCATCCGCTGCCATTAGCTCGCTAGTGCTTCGCGAATGCGCCTTGAATTCGGATGCTTGTCGCTTCGCTGAATGTCGCAGAATTTACGACGGGGTACACTAGTCGTTCATCGGCGCCTTTCCTGCGCCATCGCTCGGGATCCTGGTGAAAAATGCAGGCTAGCCCGGTTTTCAAAGCCGGTAATTCATTCCGACATCAACCGTTCGCTCATTCCCATCATATTGAATCCCGCATCGACGTAGGTGATCTCGCCGGTAATGCCGGATGCCAGGTCAGAACACAGAAAAGCCGCGGTGTTGCCGACCTCATCGATCGTTACACCCCGTCCCAGCGGCACAATTTTCTCATAGTACTGCATCATTTTTTTGAATCCGCCGATGCCGGCCGCTGCCAGGGTCTTTATCGGGCCGGCCGAAATGGCGTTGACGCGGATTCCCTCGGGGCCAAGACTCTGTGCCATGTAGCGGACGTTGGCTTCCAGGCTGGCCTTGGCCAGCCCCATGACGTTGTAGCCGGGGAGGGCACGAACGGCGCCAATGTAGGACAGCGTCAGAAGCGACGCCGGTCGACCCGACATCATCCCTCTACCTGCTTTCGCAAGCGCGGAAAAGCTGTAGGAACTGATGTCATGTGCGGTGCGGAACCCCTCCCGCGTCACCGCATCGAGGTAGGAGCCTGCCAGCTCTTCTCTTGGCGCGAAAGCAACGCAGTGCACGAGGCAGGACGAGATCGCTATCGACCATGGCGGCGCACTTGTCGACGCGGGATTTGAGCTTTTCCGTCTGGTAGGTCAACGCCAGCCGGGCGCCTTCCCGGTGCATGGCCTTCGCTATTCCCCAGGCAATCGACCGTTCACTGGCCACACCCACGATCAATGCACGTTTGCCGGTCATAAATCCCATTGTTCTTCTCGCTGCTCGTTATGAATGAAAAATATCGGAGGCTATAATCACGATCTCTGGATAAACTCTCTTGTATAACATCCCGAAATTTCTGTCAAAAGCCGCCGCGGCCGGTCTGCTCCAATTGTGTTGTGCAGCCGGGGATGCAGAGGCATCCTGGAACAACCCCTACCCGCAGTCTGACCACGCCTCCAACGTGTTCTTTTCCTCTTTCCGGGAAAGACCCAAGCACCTCGACCCGGCCCGTTCCTACAGTTCGGACGAATATGTGTTTGTTGCCCAGATCTATGAACCGCCTTTGCAATATCACTATTTTGAACGTCCGTACAAGCTGGTTCCACTGGTCAGCGATGGCATGCCGTCGATTCGATACGTCGACGCGGCCGGGCAGGAAACTTTACACGATTTACCGTCCGGCCAGGTCGCGTACACCGTGTACGAATTCAGAGTCAAGCAGGGTGTCCGCTATCAACCGCACCCCGCGCTGGCCACCCGGGACGATGGCAGATATCGTTATCACGATCTCGGCCCCGGCGAACTCGGTGACATCCATTCCCTGGCCGACTTCGGGTTCAATGGTACGCGCGAATTGACGGCGGAAGATTTCGTCTACCAGATCAAGAGAATTGCAGATCCCAGGCGTCACAGCCCCATCTCCGGTCTCATGGCCCAGTACATCGTGGGCTTTGACGAATTAAGGAGCTCTCTTGAACGAACGTTGGAGGACACCTCTACGGATTCTTTTATCGACCTGCGTGGTTACCCCCTAACCGGTGCTGAAGTGCTCGACCGCCATACCTATCGAATCCGAATTCAAGGCAAGTATCCGCAGTTTCTGTTCTGGCAGGCCATGCCGTTTTTTGCACCAATACCCTGGGAAGCCGAAAAGTTCTACTCGCAATCCGGCATGGCGGCAAGAAACATAACGCTCGACTGGTATCCCGTGGGCACGGGCCCGTTCTACCTGTCAGAAAACAATCCGAACCTGCGCATGGTGATGCGGCGCAATCCGTATTTCCGCGGAGAAGCGTTTCCTGCGGTCGGCGGTCCGGATGACATTGGCCTTGGCCTGCTGGCGGATGCAGGCAGGATAATGCCGTTCGTGGACCGTGCGGTGTATAGCCTTGAAAAAGAGTCCATCCCTCGCTGGAACAAGTTCCTGCAGGGATATTTCGATGATTCGGGCATCGGCTCGGACAGTTTCGATCAGGCGGTGACGTTCACGGGCCAGGGCGAGGCGGTGCTGACAGAAAATATGAGTGAACGGGGGATGAATCTGTCCACATCGGTCGAAACCAGTACCTACTACATGGGCTTCAATATGCTGGACGATGTGATTGGAGGTGACGGCGATTCGGCCAGAAAGCTTCGCCGGGCGATATCCATCGCCGTCGATTTCGAGGAGTTCATCTCGATTTTTGCAAACGGCCGCGGTGTCGCGGCTCAGGGTCCGGTGCCGCCGGGAATTTTTGGAGCCCGTTCGGGAGAGGCGGGCATCAACCCCTATGTCTATGACTGGGTGGACAGCAGGCCCGTCCGAAAATCCCTGGATGATGCGCTCGGACTCATGATCGAAGCCGGCTATGCGGGGGGCATAAACCAGTCATCCGGCGAATCCTTGTCGCTGCATTTCGAGGCGGTGAGCCGGGGACCGGACGACAAAGCGCGACTGAACTGGATGCGAAAGCAATTCAAAAAGCTCGGTATCCAGCTCATCGTGAGATCTACGGATTACAATCGTTTCCGCGAGAAAATGCTGAAAGGTACCGGCGAGATCTTCTTCTGGGGATGGAACGCGGACTACCCGGATCCGGAGAATTTTCTGTTTCTGCTGTACGGGCCCAATGCAAAGGCAAAACACAACGGAGAGAACGCGAGCAACTACCAGAATCCGCAATTCGACCGTTTGTTCATGGAGGTGAAGAACATGGACAACGGGCCGCAGAGGCAAGTGCTGATCGATGAGATGGTCGATATCGCACGCAGAGACGCACCGTGGATGTGGGGTTTCCATCCGAAGAAATTTTCCCTCCATCATGGATGGGTCCACAACATCAAGCCCAATACCATGGCCAACAACACGCTCAAGTACATCCGCATCGACCCTCAACTGCGCGAGGCATCGACGGCGGCCTGGAACCAGCCCGTGTTGTGGCCGGTATGGATTGCCGCCGGCCTGCTGGGGCTCAGCCTCATACCTGCGGTGGTGAGCTACCGGCGCAGGGAGCAGGGAACAGCACGGTGAGCGCCTATCTCATTCGCCGGATCCTTTACGCGATCCCGATCCTGATCGGGGTCAACCTGCTCACGTTCGTATTGTTCTTTGTGGTCAACAGTCCCGACGACATTGCCCGCTCACAGCTCGGCGACAGAAGGGTGACGGAAGAAGCGATTCAAACCTGGAAGAAATCCCACGGCTATCACAAACCCATTGTTCACAACGACAACGAGGAGGGATTCGGCAAAATCACGGAGACGATATTCTTCGAAAAATCCATCAAGTTGTTCCTGTTCGATTTCGGCCAGTCCGACAGCGGCCGTGACATCGGTCACGACATCAGCCAGAGAATGTGGCCAAGTCTTGCAATAGCGCTGCCGACGCTGCTGTTGGGCGTATTGCTGAACATCACGTTTGCCCTGCTCATCGCATTTTTCCGCGCGACCTACATTGATTTCTGGGGCGTCATAATTTGTGTGATCCTGCTTTCCGTCTCGACACTCTTCTATATCATCGGCGGGCAGTTTCTGTTCAGCAAGCTGCTGCATCTCGTGCCAATCTCCGGATACGACACCGGCATCGACGCGTTCAAGTTCCTCATTCTGCCCGTTATCATCGGAATAATTGGCGGCATTGGTACGGGCACGCGCTGGTACAGAACCATATTCCTCGAGGAGATCGAGAAAGACTACGTCAGGACCGCGCGCGCGAAAGGGTTGCGGGAGGGCAGGGTTCTGTTCGGGCACGTGCTGAGAAACGCTTTGATACCCATCCTCACCGGCATCGTCGTATTGCTGCCATTGCTGTTCATGGGCAGCCTGATCACCGAATCTTTCTTCGGCATACCCGGTCTGGGCAGCTACACGATCGAGGGGATTCAACGCCAGGATTTCGCCATCGTGCGTGCCATGGTTTTCCTGGGCTCGGTACTGTACATCGTTGGATTGCTGATGACGGATATCTCCTATGCCCTGGTCGATCCGCGGGTTTCACTGAGATAGGGTTTGGTCGAAAAAGTGCTGGTTCTGTTCTGGACGGACATACTGATCTTTCTTCTGGTGACGCTGGCCACCCTGTTCGCGCTGCACGCCTCGCGCAGGGAACATCTCCGTGCTCCCTGGCGCGAGGTCGCCCGAAGCGGGGCGGCGATGAGTGCTCTGGTCGTGCTGATGGTGTATGTGGGAATCGGTCTGCTGGACTCCATCCACTATCGCCCGCTGTCCCATTACGCGGAAAATGCTGCGGAAACACGGTACTCCGGCGAGGCGCTGAGCGTCTTCGACAAACTGGTTTCCGGTTTGCGTGAACGAAGCGAGAAGACATACTCGGCGCCTTTCGCACTCCATCTTTACAGCAGGGAAACGGTCGAGGGGTCTGACGGTAAACGGTCTCGGCAGTATCCCCGGCTGTTTCATGGCGGTGCACATTTGTCCAATCCCGATGACAGGAATATGAATATCGCTTCAATCGCTATCGGCGCCGGGATAAAGGCAACGACAGCGTGGGGTCTGATATGTCTGATTCTGGCCATCGTCATGGCCCGGAGAAACGGCGTACTCGTACGCTCAAGCCTGCGGGCGATGTTCGTACAGCGCAATGCCGTGAACTGGCGCGCAATGCTGGTGACCCTGTTAGTCGTGATGATCGTGGCGTGGGCGGCATTGGCCCTGTCCGGCTATTATCATATCCTGGGCACCGATAAAGTCGGTGACGACGTGTTCTATCAGGCCCTCAAGAGCATAAGAACGGGGCTGGTGATCGGCACCCTGACAACGCTTGTCATGCTGCCTCTCGCAATCGTGCTGGGGCTGATGGCTGGTTACTTCGGCCGGTGGGTGGACGACGTGATCCAGTACTTGTACACCACGTTGAATTCCATACCGAGTGTGCTGTTGATTGCCGCCGCGATTCTGATGCTGCAGGTCTACCTGGACAATCATGCCGCGGAATTCGCCAGTGTGGCGGAGCGTGCGGATTTGAGGCTGCTGTTCCTGTGCCTGATCCTCGGCGTTACCAGCTGGACGGGTCTGTGCAGATATCTGCGTGCGGAATCACTCAAGCTGCGGGAAGTCGACTACGTCCAATCCGCCAGGGCCCTGGGAGCGGGCCATTTCGCGATCATAGGCCGCCATATTCTGCCAAACGTAATGCATATCGTACTGATTACCGTGGTCCTGGATTTCAGCGGTTTAGTACTGGCTGAAGCCGTACTGTCCTATGTGCAGATCGGTGTCGATCCCACCACCCACAGCTGGGGCAACATGATCAACAGCGCACGCCTCGAAATGGCGCGGGAACCGATTGTCTGGTGGTCCCTTGCGGCCGCTTTCATTTTCATGTTTTCCCTGGTCCTGGCCGCCAACCTTTTTTCCGATGCCGTACGGGACGCGTTCGATCCGCGTTTGAGATCAAGGTGATGGGCGAAACAATCCTGCACGTCGAGCAGCTGAAAACCTACCTGGGTGTTGCAGAAAATCCCGTACGGGCGGTGGACGGCCTAAGCTTCGACATAAGTGAAGGGAAGACGCTCGCCCTGCTGGGTGAATCCGGCTGCGGAAAATCCATTACCGCGCTTTCCCTGATGCGCCTGTTGCCGGCGGCCGGGCGTATCATCGGGGGTAGCGTAAGGTTCGCCGGCGTCAATATTCTGGCGTTGCCGGAGGCCCGGATGCGGGCGATACGCGGCGCCGGGATGTCAATGATATTTCAAGAGCCCATGACCTCGCTGAATCCGGTTGTGAAAGTCGGGCTGCAGATCGCCGAGGCCATGCGCACGCGCCGTGCAGGGAGCGCGCGGCGCATCCGCGACGACGTTGTGGAGTTGCTCGACTCGGTGGGCATACCCGATCCAGCGAAAGTGGTCGACGCTTACCCGCACCAGCTGTCCGGTGGCATGAATCAGCGGGTGGTGATCGCCATCGCGCTTGCCAATGAACCCGGGCTGCTGATTGCGGACGAGCCCACTACGGCACTGGACGTCACCATACAGGCGCAGGTACTGGACCTGATCCGCGGCCTGCAGAAATCACGTGGAATGGCGGTATTGTTGATTACGCACGATCTTGGCGTAGTCAACCAGCTGGCAGACTACCAATCCGCTGCACCCGTACAGTCAGAAACTGTTCGACTCGCTGCCGGATATCGATAAGAGAGGACAAACACTGGATGTTATTCCGGGCGCCGTTCCCTCCCTGCGGTCGGAGTTCGCCGGGTGCCGCTTCGAACCCCGTTGCCGACGAGCCTGGTCACGGTGCAGGGAGCGTGAACCGACGTGGTCTGATCGGGACAACAGCCAGGTGGCGTGCCATTTGTATACCAGCGGGGCAGACGCGAATACGCGCCCATCGACGGAGGGAAACATTCGTGCGGACAGAGAACCGCCCCGGGCCGGGATGGATGATCGGCCTGCGGACCTGTTGACCGTATGTGGATTGAAAGTCTATTTTCCCATAAGGAGAGGCATATTCGGCAGGGTGACCGGACATGTCAAGGCGGTGGATGGAATCGATATGAGCATTTTAACCGGCAGGACACTCGCCCTGGTCGGAGAATCGGGATGTGGCAAGACCACCGCGGGCAAGGGGATCCTGCAGTTGATAAGACCGAGCGCGGGGAAGGTCGTTTTCGAAGGCATCGAGTTGACCAGCATGCGCGCCGGTATACTGCGGGACAAGCGATCCGACTTGCAGGTGATTTTCCAGGATCCCTATTCGTCGATGAATCCCAGGATGCTGGTAGGCGATATCGTCTGTGAAGGGTTGCGTTCGCGACCCACGAGCCTTTCCGCCGAAGCGAAGGCCCGGCTGAT
>CAMYOI010000276.1 GCA_947259955.1 uncultured Gammaproteobacteria bacterium | reverse complement strand
AGTTCATGTAGCGCTCGATGTAGAGCGCCGTCATTCCGCGGTCGTCCGGGTTGTCGAACCATTGCCGTGAACGAAGCGTCGATTTGTCCTTTGTCATGGCGATTGTATAAATGCCTGGAATATAGGGGAGTACCCCTTGTAGCACAATTGGCATGACCAGGTGAATTGGCGTATCCGTTCGGGCGACTTACCCTGGGGTCGCAGTGGTGAGGGACGGCACTTGACGCGTCCGCGGCGGGCCGGCCGGCTGGGCGACACGGCGCGCACCCCTCGGGCGCTCCTCCACGCGAACCGGTGCCCGTGCCGGCGCCGATACGCGATAGAGCAGATAAACGAATCCAGCGAGTACGGTGAGTCTAATGCCGACATAGCCGGCGGCGTGGATCGCGATGTCGTTTTCCATGGTTAGAACCTTCCTGTAACTGTTGAAATTATTCGAATGCCGGTGGTTTTTGATACCACGGACGCTTACTTTCGCCGTAACAGCGGATCGCTGTTGAGCGTGACATCGATCTTCTGCAGGCGCGCCTGGCGATGTGGTTCGCCGCGACCGAACTCTCGCGCAGTCAGCAGCAATCCGATGGCAACCATTGCCAGGGTGAACATCGGAACATAGAAGGCTGTCATTGCGTTCATGTGCTTGTACCTCTCTGTGATGATATGTTGTGTATGGAGTTGGTTCAGTCGCAGCCGCCAGCAGTCAAATTCTCGTCGACGCCGGTTCCCGGCGCCGATTCAAAATGAATCCGGCTCTCGGGGAAGTAGTGGTGTACGATGAGCCTCGAGAGCACATCGTTTTCGGTATGCGTATTGGCCTGACCTGCTGCGGATTCGCCTGCGTTGATTTCGACACTTACCATCAGGCACAGCGCGATCAGCGCAACCGGGTGAAATGATGTCTTGTCGCTCATTAAGTTACATACCGTCATGTCTAGCTATTATTTAACGTAATAGATAGTATGTGTGCTTTATGTGAACATTACTTGATAATATTTTCACACAACATCCACATTTTAGGGCGTTTGGACGGATTTCTGTATATGTTTTTTCTAACTTTTTCAACCATAAGGACTTCGATCCGCCTGATAAACTCTGCATGGCCTGCGGCCGTGCAGGAGGAATCCGGTTACCTCGAGCGCTGCCGGCATGGTTCATGGACCACGCAGATAGCGATTAGGCGTTGAAATGTAAAACAGTCATCATGCCGAGCGCACCCAGGAGTCCGAACAACTGTAGTAAACAGATGGAGTAATTATTGGACCCGTAGCGGGTGGCAAACGTGGCCATCAACAGAAACCCCGCGACGGCCACGCTCGTACGCAGATTCATGGCTTCGGGATATACGGCAAATTGGAGTACGTGTAGTAACAAAAGCACGAAGACCACGATCTGTGTAGCAGGCATGTGAAGCACCTCAATCCCAGCCCTGCCGGTCATCGGTTAACTCCTCCTGTATCGACATGAATTTTCTCTTCGGCACGTGTTGGCTCAGTTTGTCCACAAGGATTTACAGGCGTTCATTTAAAATCCTGGAAGGGAGTAAACTTCAAGGCCTATTGTTCGGCGGATCGCGGTTGTAGACGGCGACTATAATAATCGGAATGAATTCGGGGGTTCACAATACCTGAATTAGAAGAACAACGAGGAGTTAAGTATTGTTCCCCTGTAACTCTCACAATTAGTCAGTGACCCACGGCAACAGCCATAACCGCCGGCGCGGTGTCGGAGGTCTGCTGGTACTCGCCATGGTGCTGGGAATGATCTTTAGCGGCCTGCTGGGATCGTATTACGCGGAACCGCTGCTGTGGTTCTCCGGGATCGCGGGGTGGTTCGCGGGTTTCTGGCTGATACGCGAGGTATCGAAGGCGCTGCGGATTCAGGTCAGTATTCTGATCGTGCTCGGCGTGCTTTTGATGTGGTTCTCCCGGGGCGCCGCCGGCGTCGAACTCGACTATACCGCCGCGATTACTGGAAATATCGGACTGCTCACCATGGTCACCGCCGTCGGCTTCCTGCGCATCGTGGCGATGCCCGCCAACGAGACAAGGACGGCGCTGCCGACGGGACATGGTGCTTACCTGCAGACGCTGTTGAGCACCAGCCTGTTCGGCGCTGTGATCAACATATCGGCACCGATCCTCATCGCCGACCGCATCGACGAACAGCGACCGTTGCAACGATTCACCTCCCAGTCCATTACCCGTGTTTTTTCCGGCTGCGCTTCCTGGTCTCCGTTCTTTGCCGGTATGGCGGTGGTCCTGACCTATGTAAACAGTGCAAATCTGCTTTGGATCATGCTCGCGGGGTTACCTTTTGCCGTGGTCGGACTGATCACGGTTTACGCCGAAGCGCTGGTTCGCTACCGCAGGGAGGTCAGCACTTTTTTGGGTTATCCCATGAAGCTGAGCAATCTGTGGGTACCGGCGGTGTTGGCGGCCAGCGTGGCACTGTGCTCCTGGGCGCTGCCGAACCTGTCTATCCTGCTCATCATTGCGCTCAGCGCCCTCCTGATCACGGGCGTCGCCCTGCTGAAGCGGGAGGGCCTGGCGGGCACCGTTGAACAACTTCGCGATCATGTCGTCCACCGCCTGCCCCGCGTGGTCAATGAGCTGGTGTTGTTTTTGTCCGCCGGTGTCCTTGCGGCAGGGATATCGGCGTTGATTCAGACGGGCGTCGTGAGCAATCCGTTCTCTTCGTTCGACGCCGGAAGCGCCATTCTACTGCTGGGTCTGATGGTGGTCGCCGCCGCCATGGGCGTGCACCCGATAATTTCGATCTCCGGGTTCACACCACTGCTGCTGGTGCTTGATCCGGATCCGAATTTGCTGGCGCTGACCTATCTGTTCGCCTGGAGCCTGGGAACCTGCGCCAGCCCGTTGTCCGGTACGCACCTGGTGTTCCAGGGCCGGTACGGGATCCCAAGCTGGAAGGGTGCAGTGTGGAACTGGCCCTACGTGGCTGTGATGTATGTATTGAGCGCGATGTGGTTGTGGGTTGTCAACGGTATTTAGGGGTATTTAGGGGACACAATACCTGATTATGCGAAATCTTTTTTCCGGGTGTCATCCTTTCAACTCGTAGTGCGTTAAGTTTTGCTGTTGACTACGGGATCAAGACGCAGTGATGAGTTCTCACAAGGGAGGAACACGATGAAGAAAACAAACTTCGCAGTAGTGCTGGTGAGTATATCGCTGTTGCTGTTCGGCTGCAGTACACCCCCAACCAAGCAGCAATCAGGCGCTGGCGTGGGTGCAGCACTTGGGGCGGCGCTGGGGTACGGCCTGGGCAAAGGGCACCATAACAAGGAGCTTGCGATAGCGCTTGGCGCGATTCTTGGATACGTCGCCGGAGACTATGTGGGTGCTCAGATGGACGAGAAAGACCGCCTGATAGCAGCACAGAATCTTAACTATTCCCTGGAACTCAACCCCGATGGAACGACTTCGGCCTGGCGAAACCCAAACTCCGGAAACAGCGGATTCTCGTTCCCGAATAATACTTCGATAATGGCCGATGGAACACCTTGTCGCGAATTCACCGCCACCATACGGGTTGGTGGTGAACAGCGGCAGGGTTACGGCACCGCTTGTCGTCAGCCCGACGGAACCTGGAAAATCATTTGACCTGAATCAACGACCTGCGACGTCGGTATCGGTTCTAATTTACTTGGAATGCCCGTAAATGACGAAGCCGTAAAATTGTTGCGTGAGATCGCCGATCTGCTGGAAGATCAAAAGGCGAATCCGTTTCGCGTCAATGCCTACCGCCGCGCCGCCAATACGGTGGAATCGTTGAGCGAGTCGCTGCGGGATATCGTTGCGACCAGGGGAATTAGCGGGCTGACGGATTTGCCCGGTATCGGTGAGGGTATTGCCCGATCCATTTACGAGTTTGTCGCAACCGGCGAAATGAGTCGGCTGGACACACTACGGGGTGGGCACGATCCGGTACACCTGTTTCAGCGAATTCCTGGTGTCGGACCGGTTCTGGCCAGGAAAATTTACGATCACCTGCATATATCGTCACTCGAGGCGCTGGAACTGGCGGTACAGGACGGCCGTCTCTCGCAGCTGCCTGGCATGGGCAGGGGGCGGGTCGAAATGATCGAGGCCTGGCTGGCTAGCGCCCTCGGTAAACGCAAGCTTCGATCTCAGACCCCGGCGCACAGCCTGGCGCCGCCGGTTTCGATGCTGCTGGATATCGATCGCCGTTATCGCGAACAGGCGAAGAAAGACAAACTCCCAAAGATCGCGCCCAAACGTTTCAACCCGAAAAACGAGCGCTGGCTGCCGATCATGCACGCAACTCGAGGCGAGTGGCATTTCACCGCTCTTTATTCAAATACCCGGGCAGCCCACGAACTGCACCGGACCCGGGACTGGGTGGTGATCTATTTTTATGACCAGCACCACCACGAGGGACAGTGCACGGTGGTTACCGAAAACCGGGGAGAACTCATTGGCAAGCGGGTCGTTCGCGGCAGGGAAATGGAATGCCGCGCCAGTTACGCGGGATCGGAGGCGACTGTTTGATTTAATCGGATTGGTAATAGAGATTCTGCGGATGATTGGCCTGCGCAAAGAAGTGCCATCTTTCGAGCAAGAGGCCCAGGCAGTGACAGGTAAAGGCCGTCATGGGAATCCAGGGGGCCGGAGCGATCAGACCGGCGGCAATCAGTATCGCCGGCGATAAGAAAACCAGCACGAACGACAGTTTCGAAACGGTATCGAGCACACGTCGTGACTTGCCGTGAAAGAACTCCCTGGTGTTGAAGGACCCGCCCATGAAGCCAACGGCTTGTTGAGTTATTTTGCTGTGTCTGATGCCGATCGCGGATTGCAGATTGGATTTCGGCTTGATCTGTGTGTTGCGCCACAGGCTGGCCAGTTTGAACAGGAAGGCGATCGACAGCAGCGCCAGAGTGGCGTAAGTCAGCGGGTCCGCCGCTTCGGGCGCATATTCGGCCGCGTGGGCCGCGGCCAAAAAGAAACCGGAGGCGAGCCCGAGAAACGTAAAGTTCGCAACGGTCAAGGGGCTCGCCCACTCCTGCAGGAACCGGATGCAGGCATAGATCATGCCGGTGCACAAAAACAGCATCAGCATGACCAGCACACCGACGGCGCCGATCGACAAGCTCAACACGTTTCCATCTGACCCGAGGTAACCAACGTAGTGAGAAATGGCGTAGGCGACGACCATCACCATCGCGATCGGCAACACGATGGCTTCGCGGGACAGCCAGGACGTTCGCCACATGGCGGCGGCCCGCCAGGCGCGTTCCGGCCGGCCCAGGTGAAAAAACGAGGCGGCAAGACCGGCAACCAGGAAGCCGAGCGCGGCCAGGGCACCGTTGAGAAAAAACACCCGGTTGTCAGAACCGGCCCAATCGAGCAGCTCGGCGCAATAAAGGGCTATGAACATACCCTGACCGACTCCGATCAAGGTGGTGAGCAGAATGACTGAGAGGGCGGGTTTCACAATCGTCGTGAATCGGGCAATAGTCTACCAGCTCGTGACGTCGTCCAGCGTCTGTTCCTTGACCGGACCCGTCGGTCTGTCCAGCTCTTTCGACAGCGGATTGTCGGCCCGAATCAGTTCGTCGTCGTGGATGGTGATTGCGGTCTTTCTTCTCGGCAGATAGTGGTTGGCGGGTTTGGTGCCCCACTCCGGCTG
>CAMYOI010000275.1 GCA_947259955.1 uncultured Gammaproteobacteria bacterium | reverse complement strand
AAAAGCGCCCGCCGATCCAGCGCACACTCGGCGACGACGCGGGGGGTCTCCAGATGGCAAAGGTGATATGGGCGATAAAACAGATAGTATGGTCCTTCGCCCATTTTGTAGTAATGCAAATACCGCATCTGCAGGGCATCGTCACAGTGACCAACGACATAGACTCCGCCGGACGGTTCGGCTCCCAGAATATAATCTACCCGCCCGCTGTCGCCGTAGGAATCGAAGTCGAACAGCGTCATCACTTCAAGCACGTCTGCACATTCGGGCCCTTCCATACCCGGGCGGGTCGGTAGCAAACCTAGACCATTGGCGAGCAGGGCCATCTCTATGTTGAGTTTGGTCCCATCAGTGTAAGCACAACACTGAATCGGATTCAGATAACGATTGGCAGCTTCATCGACCAGAGCATTTGCGGTGGCATAGCGATCTATAAAGCCCTTTATGTTTCCCGCCTGCACGATGCGAAACCCCCACAGCGATATGTCGTCGATCATCCGCTTGAGAACACCGTGCTGGTCACCACCGTCGCTCGTAACTACGACACCGCCTTTCCGTGCGTCATGCTGCAACAGCGGCCCCAGCGCCAGATCAACTTCGGCATTCATCAGCACCACGTGTTTGCAGCGTTCGATAGCGGTCCGGCAGTAGAGGGCGGCCGTGCCGATCGAGTTCGAAGCTTCCACCAGAACGTCAAACTCAACCGAGGTATCACCCAACACGGCCATCGCATCTTCATGGAACAGGCAAGTAGCAGGAACTGGACGGCTCCGGATCGCCCCACCCGCCCTGGCAACGGACTGCCCGGATGCCCGTGCCGCCTGTTCCGCGGCATGCAACGACAGATCCGTCACGAAGGACAGGCTCATACCCGGCGTCGATCCGATTTGACGGGCAATACCAAGCCCCATGGACCCAGCTCCCACCAAACCGACGCGAACCGGTTGCTGATTTTGATGTAGTTGTTGAAGTCGATCCAACACGGTGATGATTATCGCCGCAGCGGGAGGGATGGGGGAAGTTTATAGATATATCGGGTCTGCCATCCTCCCCGGTCGCAGTCCGGGTCGCAAGCATTGATTCCGGACAACCCTTTTACTTGAGGCCCAAAGAATGGTTTACTATTTTTATTTAGGATGCTCTCGACCCTAACCGGTAAAATGACCGGGTTTTTTGAAACGCCAGGACGCCAGCAATTAAACTACAACAACGTTCAAAAGAAAACTGCAGCATGATGGCAGTCTTTCCACAACTCAGCGGCCCGCCATTTGTTTAGCGTTTCATACGGCAGAATTGGCCGGGTAGTGGTTAGCCTTCTGATCGCGGTGCCGTTTCTGCTGCATGCAGCTCAATTGCTTCGCATCCCTTTCATCGATACTCTGGAAAATCTGGCCTACGATGCCCGGTTGAACCTTACTCTTCCCGGCACCGTCGACGAGCGCATCGTAATCGTGGATGTGGACGAGAAAAGCCTGGCTAATGAGGGGCGATTTCCCTGGCCCCGAGACAAATTGGCCAAACTTGTCATTCAACTGTTCGACAGATACGGAATAGCAATCATCGGATTCGACATGGTGTTTGCTGAATCGGATGACAGTGCGGTGCTGCGTAGACTGGACGATATTCTCAGCAAACAGTCGGACTCACCCATAGCGCGGGAGATACGAGCAGCATTTCCTGAACGCGATGAAAGTTTTGCGCAAAGCATTTATCAGCGACCGGTGGTACTCGGCTACTATTTCAGTTACGACATCGATGATCCGCAGAACACGGGGGTGCTGCCGGAACCTCTCCTGCCCGCCGAGATCGCGGAGGCGCTCGACATTTCCGCGCTGTCAGCCCGTGGTTATGGCGCCAACATCGACATACTTCAGCAAGCGGCGGAACGGGGGGGATACTTCGACAATCCGCTCAGCGACAGTGACGGGATCTTCAGGCGCTCACCCATGGTGCAGAGTTATAAAGGTGCAATCTACGATTCGCTATCGCTGGCAGTAACCCAGGCTTACCTCGGAGAGTCGCTGGTGTTTGGCAAGAACCAGGAATGGCTGTATCTTGGCGATCGCGGCTTCCCCGTGGATGAAGACCTGGCGGCCCTCATCCCGTATCGCGGTCCCGAGAAGAGTTTCCCCTACGTCTCCGCCACGGACGTGCTAAACGATCGGGTTGACGACCCACAAATCCTCAGGGACAAGATCGTGCTGTTGGGCACCAGCGCCCCCGGCCTTTTCGATCTCCGGAACACGCCGGTCCAAAAAATTTATCCCGGGGTCGAAATCCACGCAAATTTGATCTCCGGCATACTGGATCAACGATTCCTCTCGAGGCCTGCGTATACATCGGCAGCGAAATTGGTCGTGCTCGCCACGATCGCCGTTGTCATGGCTTTCCTCATGCCCGTATTCGGCGCCATCACGTCAATTCTCCTGACCATAGCGATCATGGCCATTCTGATCGGCATGAATTTTTATCTTTGGACCTTCCAGGCGGCGGTGTTTCCGCTGGCGGGATCCCTCGCGCTCGTCCTGTTGCTGTACCTTTTCAACGCCAGCTACGGGTTCCTGGTCGAGTCGAGCAACAAGCGCGCGTTGACCAAACGATTCGGCCAATACGTACCACCCGAACTGGTGGAAGAGATGGCCCGGAATCCAAAGAAATATTCGCTACAGGGCGAGCGCAGGGAGATGACCGTCCTATTCTCAGACGTTCGCGGCTTCACCAAGTTGTCTGAAAATATGGAACCGGATGAGCTGTCCAGGCTTATGAATGAACTGCTGACGACCATTACCCGGGTTATCCACCAGCACCTCGGCACGATAGATAAATATATGGGTGATGCTGTCATGGCGTTTTGGGGTGCCCCGCTGGACGACCCCGACCATGCGCAACATGCGGTAGCGGCAGCGCTGGAGATTCAGCGCGACATGGTAGATCTTCGCAAGCGGTACGCCGAAAAAGGATGGCCGAAAATTCGCGTTGGCATCGGCCTCAATACCGGCATTACGAATGTTGGCGACATGGGCTCGGAGTTTCGCATGGCTTACACGGCAATTGGGGATACTGTGAATGTCGGATCCCGCCTGGAGGGTCTTACCAAATTATACGGCGTGGGGATCGCAGTCAGCGAGACAACGGCCGAAAATGCCCCCGGTTTTACCTACCGGGAATTGGACCGGGTTAGGGTCAAGGGGCGTGACACCCCGCTTACCATTTATGAGCCCTACCCGGCGCGGGAGCTCCTGGATCCGGCAGTCGATTCAGAGCTCACCGAGTACCGGGAAGCGCTGGATATGTACCGAAAACGGCACTGGGACAGCGCGGAGAGCAGGTTCCGAAAACTGTCCAAAACCAATCGCGGACATCCGCTCTACGAGCGGTATTTGGCACAGATCACCCATTTTCGCGACCATCCACCGGCCGCGGACTGGGATGGCGTATTCACACATGAGACAAAGTAACCTTACAATTTATGCCATTTTCCGGATTTATTGATACACTGGAATGCCGGATACCGTTAATTAGGTGGAGGCGATAATGAGTATTGGATATTCAGCCATTGGTTCTTTTCTTGTCGCGGCTACGATGTTGTTGAGTACCACAGTTTATTCAGCGGAACCGGCCGGCCAGGTCATCGCAGTCAAAGGTGAGGTTACCGCGGAAACATCTGACGGCAGCAGCAGAATGCTGGCAAAGTCTGATCAAGTATTTGTTGGCGACAATATCATGACGGGCATCGGCGCGTATGCCGTGATCGAATTCGTGGACGGCGCCAGGGCAACCATGCGCCCGGACACCAATCTGGCGGTTAGCAAATACGCTTTCGGTACCGATGATGACGGTGCGGTTCTGGAATTGGTCAAGGGCGGGTTCCGCGCCATCACCGGTGAAATCGCACACAATCGACCGGAATCGTACAAGGTGCAGACTAATGTAGCGACTTTAGGCGTTCGTGGTACGGAATTTGCGATAATCCTGTGTGAGACGGATTGTGCGGCACAGGCAAATGATACTGCAGAGTCGAGAGCCGCTAGTATCACCGGCCATGGATATTTTGTTTCGAACTGAATTGGAATAACGAGCATCCGGAGTTTAAGTCCTGGTCATGATTGAACTCGTTCGTTCGTTTTGTGCAAGAACGCTGCTTTTAGCAGCGTTCTTGCCTTTTGCGACATTCGCTCAGCAAACGGACAGCCAGGCCGTGCAGCTTGATTGCCCAGCACAACCGGAGACTCTGGCACCGGGCGTGTATGCCACGGCAATCGACAAAACCATCACACTCGAGCAACCCGGCGGCAGTCTGGTCCTTGGCCCCGGCGGTGCCCGCACCGGCTTTGCCGATGCGAATCGCTTGACCTGTCTGGAACGAGTTCCAAATTTTCTGTCCATCTCTCCGGCGCCCGGAGGGGTTGGAGTCACCTCCGGTTGCGGTGCGTTCATGGGTGGTGAAGTCGTGGCCCTTGCCACCGGGGCCAGTACGCTTCAGGGACCATACCAGAGTCTTGATCTAGTTGGTCTGAGTGAGATCGTCTATTTTCTGAATTCGGGCTACCCGCCGGAGACGGTTCTGCTGCACGCCGTTTCCCAGGGCATGACCATAGATCGCGCCCTCTATGCGGCGATCAACACCGACCCCGCTCGCGCCGACGAGTTCTACTGGGCGGCTATCGACCTCATGCCGAACCTGCCGGGCTGGGTGTGCCCAGAGTCATTCGATACGAATGCGTACTCCCCCATCTATGATGTGAACGACCTGCCAGAGCAGCGCACGGTCGCTGAAGTCGCCAGCAGGTTCTTCAAGGCCAACGCCCGGATGTCCCCGTTTCCTGATTGGACGGTCGGCGAGTTCAACATGCTGGCACAGGTAGATGAACTGATGGGCCTGGTCAGCGATGACTACTGGTATCATCCCGCACCGCCGCAGGCCGGCGCGGGAGCGCATCCCCGTGACAACGTGCTGGTGTCTATATATAAACGTGGCAAGCTGATCGTGGTCGACGCCGACGCGTCCGGGCTGGCGGCCATGAAACAGTCGGGCAAAGACAGGGTTCCGGTGACGTTCTTCTACAACCAGAACATGCAGGTACCGATAAGTTCCTTCGGTAGCAATGTTACCCTGGAAACGCTGATCGATGAATTTTTCGCGGTCGGCAACGAAGTCAATATGGTGCCGCTCTGGCGGGTTGGGGATTACCACCTCAAGGTGCCGCCAGGTGAACTGGTGAAAATGTTTGGCGTCGCCGAAAAACAGGATATGAATCCTGTTCTTTATCGGAAGGCACTGAGTGATGTGCGCCAGAACGGATTCAGTATGTCGCCGGCACTCATAACCTTGCTTCGCACGGATAATTTCAAGGCCCTGGCCGAACCCGAGCGTATTCGGGCCGCAATGGAACTCGGCATGACCGAGATACCGGTAGTATTGTTTTACCATAATCTGAACCGGCAACCATGCAGCGCGCCGACGACCTGCTTCAAGCAGATCCGCCAGGCCCGGTCGTGTGCGACAACCCGTGTAGCGGGCGCGGGCTCCGCGATTCCCGGGCAGACCGGGAGCGCCGGAGGCGGCGCGGAACCACCGCCGATCAGTCCACCGCCGGTCGTACCACCGCCTTTGCCGCCACCGCCGGTTCCGGTGAGCGAAATACCACCGCGCCGGTCGTACCACCGCCTTTGCCGCCACCGCCGGTTCCGGTGAGCGAAATACCACCGCCCGGACCGCCGCCGGTGATACCACCGCCCACGTCGACGGGGCCGTAATGCCCTGCACGTTCACCGGCGAAGATACCATCACCGGTTAACCGCATTCCGGAAGCGTAAAAAGCTGTTCTGCGGCCGCTGACCGAGAACCAATTGACAGGCAAATATGAGAACTAGTTCACAGAATAAAATCTGCTAGGGTCTATACTGGGAAAATGGGATAGACCCATGAGCGACCTTGTTTTGATAGATACAAGAGACCCTGCGGCAGTTTGCGGCGAAGCCCAGCGGGTATACTCCGCACTGTACGGACCTGACAGTGCGGGCTTCATACTCCGTGCATTCGACTGGTTCTTCAAAGCGTTCGATGGAAGCTACCGCGACTATCAGCCGGTTGACATGGCCTATCACGACCGTGAGCACACCATGCAGGGTACACTTTGTTACGTGCGGTTG
>CAMYOI010000274.1:1400-15319 GCA_947259955.1 uncultured Gammaproteobacteria bacterium | reverse complement strand
CTCGGCCGTCATATCGGAATAAACGACATCCAGCGTCTGTTCGATGTCCGTACCCATATTCATCGTGGTACGCGCCTTTTCCTCGTTGCTTTCGTTGAAAGCGGCATTGGCCTGGTGCAGCATCCGCAGCGCGTGGCTCGAGATGAGCTCCAGTTCACGGGCCAGCACGCCTTCAGGCGGCTTGGACATCTGGATCGCCTCGCGGCAGATCGTAACCGCGTAGTCCCCAAGTCTTTCGAACTGGATATTCGCCCTGACCAACGCTTCGATCAGGCGCAGCGGACCGGCGCTGGGCAGGTGCAGGGCAATAAACCGATAACACTGCTTGTTAAGCTCGCGATGAGCACGATTGATGCGGGCGTCTCCCAGGATGGTGGTGTAAGCAAGTTTCTCATTACCTGTCTGCGCCGCCTGCAGGGCATTGGCAATCGCCTGTTCGGCGTCACCGGCCAGTGCGACGGCCTGCGCCCGAATGTTGTCGAGGTCTTTTTGTAAGCGTATTTCGTAGTGCGCCATGGTCGTTACTCGTTGGTGAAGCTGCAACCGGCGCCCTGTCGCCCCAACGGGGACAGGGCGCAGAAAGCGGCCGTTTTGAATCGTTTGCTGTTGGTCAGTTACAGCTTACATCGCGCACTGGTGCGTAACCCTTGTCGACAATAATGCACTGCCCGGCATCGCTGAGGATCCAGTCCATATAGGCTTTTACCGCACCCTCGGGCTCGCCGTTGGTGTACATCAAGAGCGGGCGCGCGATGGGGTACGAACCGTCGCTGGCGGTGGCCACGGTCGGCGCCACGCACGGGCCACCGTCTTTCGTCACACAGGGCATTTTGATGTGATCGGTAGCATAGGCAAGCCCGCTGTATCCGATCGCGCAGGGGGTCTTCTCCACCAGGTCGACGACGTCCTTGGAGCCGTGCATGTCCCTGGTGCCCAGTTTGTAATCCCGTGCCTTGCCCAGCACGGCCTGGCGGAAGTAGGCGTATGTGCCCGAGTTATTCTGGCGGCTGACCAACACCATTTCCTGATTCTTGCAGCCGGGGACTTCGATGCCAAGATCGGCCCAGTTTTCGGTTGCGCCTCCCTCGCCGTAGATCTCGGCAAGCGCCTTGATGTCCACCTCGTCCATGGGATTGTCCATGTGGACGAACACCGCGAGCGCATCGTAGCCGACGATGTGCTCTATCGGGTTCTGGCCGTTGTCCGTGGCGAGCTTCATCTCCTTGTCCTTCATCTTGCGGCTGGCGTTGGCAATGTCGACCGTGCCGTTGATCATGGCGGCGATGCCGGTGCCGGATCCGCCGCCGGATACGGCCACGGCAACCTCAGGGTCGACTTTGCGGTACTCTTCGGCCCAGGCCTGGGCGACGTTTACCAGGGTATCGGAGCCCTTGTTCTGAATCAGCGTACGCGCCTCGGCGACTGAGCCGAATGCAGCAACGATAGCTCCCAGTAATACATAAGAAATTTGTTTCGAGCGCATGATGTCCAGTCCTTCCGTTCTTTAGATTCGCAGTAGTTGAATATGAAAAGATGTTTACAAAGTGATCGCTCGCTAAACCGACCGACATCGTAAAGTTAATGCCGGTCTTGCAGCGAGGGGCGACATACTATGAAGAAAATGTTAATCCTTGGTTAAATCTTTATTAAGGTTTTGTTACAGCCGTATGCCTGGGTATCAAACGTGTTACCGGAGATCCCCGATAATCTTATAGAGCATGCACCCTCGGGCTGATTCATCGCGGCGGGGGCGCCGCTCCTACAGGGTCGGGTGACGCGCGGTCGGCTTGTAGGAGGCCCGCCCCGGGCTGATTCATCGCGGCGGGGGCGCCGCTCCTACGGGGTCGGGTGACGCGCGATCGGCTTGTAGGAGGCCCGCCCCGGGCCGATTCATCGCGGCGGGGGCGCCGCTCCTACATATCGAGAAGGGGCTAGATTCTGAGCAGGAAGCGGCCGTCGGACGGACGGTATTCGTTGAGGCGACCGGCACCGGATCCCCGCAGTGACGTCCGAGTATAGAGTCGGTGGAATGGTCGGCGGCGACACCGATCACCCTATCCGACCCGGCCAGCGGGGCAATTGCGGCATCGATCTTCTCGAGCATGCTGATTTTGCCTTGGGGATCCATGTCGTGGCTGCAGGTATCCGTTCCCTTGACATGCAGGTAGACGAGGTCGTTGCTTTCGAGCGCGGTCAGCACGGCATGCACCTTGGCCTTCAGATTGGTATCGGGCAGCGATGTGAAACCGGGGTCGCTGATTGGCGTATATTTGAACAACTTGGCCAAACCCAGCACCGTGCGTTCACCGGCCACGACCGCCACTTTCATTTTTAGCTGATTCAGCAGGGTGTGCATCTCCCGGTACATGCCGGCCCCCCGGGTGATGATCCCCGTCGCCGGCAATTCGTTGTTGCGCAGACGCTTCTGATTGACCGGATGCTCGCGCAGGATTTCGAAAGACCTGCAGACGAAATCATTGACAGCCCTCGCCGTGTTCGACGCCGCAGCGTCGTCCTCATCGATGGCGGCACTGCTCAGCACGTACCGCGGGCTGCCCAGTTCTCCCGGATCCGTGTCGCTTATCGATTGAGACAGGCGCGGGCCGGAAAGACAGACCACACCCCGGTGCTGTGTGGCGGGATAAACATTCGCGACGACTTCGTTGCCGAGATCCATGCTGTTCAGTGCAGCGGCAAGCTCATCCGTGCCCCGCGGGCTGCACCGGTAAACCAACGCCGCTGGCCTCTATCGGTCCCCGGGCCAGCCTGTAGGCGTCTCTTGGCGCCATACCCATGTACAGACTGGAACCCGTATGCGTACCCACGGGCATTCCCGGCACGAACGTATCGACCTGGCCGCACTGGCCGTGCATCACCAGCCGGTCCAGATTTGGGGTACGCGCGGCTTCGAGGGGAGTTCGCCCGTCCAGCGACTGATTCGGGCGGTCGCCGAGGCCATCGAGAATGATGATCACACCTTTGGGTTTTGACGTCATTCCCGGGTTGCTTGAGTATCCGGTGGGGATCAGGCCCGTTTGGATTTAAACCAGGTGCCGGGAATCCTGATGCTCCATCTTTCAGACTTTTCCTTTGCCTTTGGCTTTTTTTCGACGCGCTTGGGAGACTTCGAGATCCGCTGCGGATCAGCAAACACCTCCCTGGGCTCCCGGGTGAACTCATCCTCCAACCGGTCGACTATGGTTATCATCACATCCCGGACCGCTGTCTCTTTGTCCTCATTGGATATGATTGCCACATCGTTGGCATCGGCCTCGGAGAGCAGTTCGTCCTGGAGTTTCCATATCGAATCGAAATGCTGCATATAGCGCTCAGCGCGACGCTGGACAGCCAACTTGCCACGGCCCTGTATTCGCTGCCGCAAATGATTTTTCTTCAGAACGGCCAACAATATCGGGACGACGACCGCATTCGGGTCCTGCGGAACGGAATGAATCAAAGAAGGCCGGACGTGCACGCCCTCCAGCACGAGTGACGCCTGTTCCCTGAATGCCCGCTGCAGCACCGCTTCACATGCGACCTGCACCAGGTCCGCCTGCCGTCGGTAACCGATCTTCAATTGCGTATCTGCGTCAACCACATCCTCCATCTGGTTGGAAAGCGCCTGCCAGGCGTTGAACGACGACGTGTGAAGTGCAGGCACCAGGCGTTCCGGGATCATCATTCGCATCACCTCCCGCAGCATGTCCGTGGACTGTGTCCGGACGATGCCGAGACGGCTGGTGACTTCCGTGGCGATAGTGCTCTTTCCGCAGCCCGCCGTGCCCCCCAGGAGCAGGATCAAAGGATGTCCGCTATTGGTGAACTCGGCCCATACCAGGTAGCGATGCGATTCTCTTTTGCCGACTTTCTTCTTCAGGCAGCCATAGGTGAGCCCAGCGAGATGGTGGGACTGTATTTCCACCGTGCGCTGCTTCAACAGGTGTTCGAATACCTGCCTGGTGATGTCGAACGCGGCTTCGCTCGATAAGCCCGAGCATTCCAGCCTCTGCTGATGGCGGCTGCGGGAGAATGGCGTGAGGATGCCGCTCGTATCGCGCACCATGATCGGCGCCGGCGCGCGGACCTTCGCTTCATAGTTTTGCGCTACCGACGGTTCATCCAGGCGCCTCAGCTGCCGGATCACTTCGGCGCGCAAAGTTCTCGTTGCGATTTCCTCGGTATCCCCCAATGCGTCGCGCACCGAAGACGCGAGTTCGTAGGCTTTATCGAATTGCAGACCCGCATCCTGCAGAGAGTGCGTCAGTATGCCGCGGAGAAACGGTATGCGCGTTCTCTCGTCGTCATCAATGACCATTACCTTGGCCATTGACTACCCTCCTTTATCGTGTACATGAACCAACCCCCCAGGTTGTGTAGATTACGACCAGTATAAAAGTATTGGTTTACCGAAACCAGATACCGGTCAAGGAAACCGCGT
The DNA here is from genome assembly GCA_947259955.1 of uncultured Gammaproteobacteria bacterium. GTDB lineage: Bacteria > Pseudomonadota > Gammaproteobacteria > Arenicellales > JAANXG01 > JAHEKE01. The sequence goes on along the minus strand of CAMYOI010000274.1, from coordinate 10,881 downwards.
GCAACAGCGGCTTATTTCACAATTGGGTATCCCGAGACGACGTGGACGGGCGTGAAAGGATGAATATTGCCGTGATACATATGATCGTGCCGTGCACCGATACCGCGATCCAGCTCTCCGACAGGTAATAGACGGCGGGCACACTGAAGAGCATGGCGATGCACGCGATGGCTTTTACCCGTGCGCTGACGGCACCATACTCGAACCAGTCCCGCAGGGTGGGTCCATATCTGGGGTGGTGATATAGCCAGTCCCGCAATCTGGGGGAACTCTTGCTGAACGCCCACAACGCAACCAGCAGGAAAGGCGTCGTTGGCATTACCGGAAGGAAGGCGCCGACTATGCCAAGGGCGGTGCAGAGGCCGCCAACCGCCAGATAGATCAAACGTGCTGAATGCCGCAGCATAACGGTCATCCTGAATGGCTGTCTGTCTTGATCCGGAATAGGAATAATCCGGGTATTCGCAGGGTATACGACAAATTGCTTATGCCAAAATGCGGTAGATTGGGTCCGGGGCTGGCGGCCGGCAGGCGTTCCCGGCAAAATTGCCATGAATGACGGGTCTTTATGCCATCGACGAGATAAGCGCACTGCCTGCAGCGGAGTTCATCCGGGTATTCGGCGGGATTTACGAGCATTCGCCCTGGGTAGCCGAGGCAGCGCACGCGTGCCGGCCGTTCGAAAGCCTCGCCGCGCTGGAATCGGCCATGCGAACCGCTGTGGAAAGCGCCGCCCCGGAGAAACAGGTCGGAATCCTGTCGGCGCATCCGGAATTTTCCGGAACAGAGGCAAAGCGGGGTGCACTCACCACAAATTCCAGGCGGGAGCAGTCGCGCCTCGATCTGGATGCGCTGGTCGGCAAGGAATTGCAGCGCATGCGGGATATCAATCGTCGATTCGTGGAGAAATTCGGATTCCCGGGCATCGTCGCGGTGCGCCTGCACGTTTCCGTCGACGGCGTGTTTTCCGAGCTGGACCGCCGCATCGAACAAGACTACGTCGACGAGATCAGGGACGCACTCGAACAGGTCCACCATATTGCACGATTCCGCTTGCATGACCCGATCGACGAGGACTCCTCGGGAGCCGAATGAGATTCTGGCGTAAACTGCACGACATACTTCGCCGGCCCGGTTCGAAGGCGGTCATGGTTACGGTCTTCGAGGTTGTGGGTTCGAGCCCTTGTGAGCCGGGCACCCGCATGATTGCGACTGAGGATGGGGAAATATTCGGCACCATAGGCGGCGGCATGCTGGAATGGGAATCGCAGCGAGAAGCGCGCGAATCTCTGCAAGGGACGCCCGCCAAGCGCTGCTGGAAGGTCAGGAAACTGCTGGGACCCGACCTGGGCCAGTGTTGTGGCGGCGGCGTGACCCTGCTTTTCGAATGCTTTTTCCATGCGGATCTCAAGGAGGTGGGGCAATTGGCCGCGGCGGAGGAAGGCGGTTCGTTCACCACCGCATGCAAGATCGACGCGCACGGGCGCCTCACTCGCCAAATTTCCGATCGGTCCGCCCGCGCATGTGCCGGCCAAGAGGCACTGGATTTGCTCGATGTCAACGAATTCAGCGAACGATTTGCCCGCACCGGCGCCCCGCTGGCGTTGTTTGGAGCCGGACACGTGAGCAAGGCGCTGATACGCGCACTGGCGCCCCTGCCCTTCGACATCACGTGGGTCGATTCACGAGCCGGGATTTTTCCCGCCGTTTTGCCGGACAACACCAGGTCATTGAATTCGGCAAATCCCCCGGACGTGCTGTCGCAGGTCGCCGCCGACAGCATGGTCGTTGTCATGACGCATAGCCATGAACTCGATCTCGAACTGGTGGAAAATGCGCTGACCTGTCCGTCGTTTCCATATGTCGGCCTGATCGGCAGCAAGAGCAAGTGCGCCCGCTTCAGGAACCGGCTGCGGGACCGCGGGATCGAACAACACGCCGTCGATCGGCTGATATGCCCGATCGGAATAACGGGGATATCCGGCAAGGAACCCGCGGTGATTGCGGCATCGGTGGCCGCGCAGCTGCTAACGTTTATCGGTACCGCGACGGACAGCATAACGGTCGCAGCCCGGGGTGCATCGGCATGATTACCGGACCAACGGCTTTTTTTCGTTGACCCAAGTCAATACATGAACGGGCAGTAGGTGATATCGTCGATCAAAACAACCTGGTTTGAAAAATGCTGACACTACAAGACTGCATCGGTATATGCGAACTGACCGAAGAGGAGATCAAGGCGATCGCCCAGCATGAGCATGTACCGGAAATCATAGCCGCCGAACTCGGGGAATACCTCGTGCACGCCGAGAATGGTGTACCGCACATACGCAAAATCATCCTGGAAGATATCGAGGAAGCCAGATCCCGGGGGCATGAGGCGGATGTCAAACGCCTGAAACTGGTGTTGAAGCATTTCATCGCCACGCACCCGGATCGTCCGGCAGCGATCGAAGCCGCCAGCGCATAACCGGCGCCTCTCAAGCATCCCGGACGGTCTTCGTTGAACCGTGGCGGGTTGCGATAGTTTGCCGCATCCGCGCAAAAAACCCCCGGCGCCATAGGTGCCGGGGGTTTTTGTATTCAGCTAATACATATGGTGCCCGCCGTTAATGGTCAGCGTCGAGCCGGTAATGAAGCCGGCATCATCGTCAGCCAGAAACACCACGGCACGAGCAATATCTTTGGCCTCGCCCAGTCGTCCCACCGGGATCTGAGCAATGATCTTGTCCAGGATCTTCTCCGGTACCGCCAGCACCATCTCGGTGGCGACATATCCCGGGGCAACGGCGTTCACCGTAATCCCCTTGGAGGCCGCCTCCAGGGCCAGGGCCTTAGTGAATCCGTGGATGCCGGATTTGGCGGCGGCATAGTTGACCTGGCCGTACTGGCCGCACTGGCCGTTCATCGACCCGATATTGATGATGCGTCCAAATCCTTTGTCGTGCATGTCGTGGATGACGGCATGGGCCATGTTGAAACACGACGACAGATTGGTCTGCAGGACCTTGTTCCATCTCTCGAAATCCATCTTATGCATGGTGCCGTCGCGAGTGATTCCGGCGTTGTTGACCAGGATCTCGATCGGGCCCAGATCCTCCTCGATCTTCTTGACGCCCTCCTGGCAGGCATCGAAGTCACCGACGTCGAACTTGTATACCGGAATGCCCGTCCTGTCGCTGAATTCTTTGGCACGCTCGTCGTTTCCTCCATAGTTGGCGGCAACCCTGTGGCCAGAGTCTTTCAAGGCGATGGAGATGGCCTCCCCTATGCCCCGGGTCCCCCCGGTTACCACTGCAAGTCGACTCATTACGTTATTCCTCCTGAGGTTTGTGTTTGCTCGATTATATACGTTCGAAAACGGCCGCGATGCCCTGACCGCCGCCGATGCACATGCTCACCAGGCCATAGCGCCCACCGGTCCGCTGCAGTTCATAGAGCATCTTGACGGCCAGGATCGCGCCCGTCGCGCCGATGGGGTGCCCAAGCGAAATCCCGCTGCCGTTCGGATTGACTTTGTCTGCCGGCAGGTCCAGGTCACGGCACACACCGAGGGCCTGTGCGGCGAAGGCCTCGTTGAGTTCGATGACATCCATATCCGCAATAGACAGGCCGGTGCGTTTCATGACGTTCTTGATCGCCGGCACCGGACCGATGCCCATGAAGGCCGGATCCACCCCGGCAAGGGCATAGCCCACTAGGCGCATGGCGGGCTTCAGGCCTTTCTGCTCGGCGACGCTGCTCTCCATCAACACCACGGCCGCTGCCGCGTCATTGATGCCGGAGGCATTGCCGGCCGTGACCGATCCGTCCTTCTTGAACACCGGTCGCAGTTTGGCCATGCCCTCAACGGTGGCATCGCCGCGAACGTGTTCGTCGGTATCGAAAATCTTGGTTTCCCTGCGGGATTTGATCTCGTACGGGAAGATCTGGTCCTTGAAGTATCCCTGCGCGATGGCATTGGCGGCGCGCTTGTGGCTTTCCACCGCCAGCGCGTCCTGATCCTCGCGGCTGATACCCCATTTTTCAGCGATGTTTTCGGCGGTAATGCCCATGTGCACAGCGTCGAACGGGTCGGTCAAAGCGCCGACCATCATGTCCACGGCGCCGCCGTCGCCCATACGCTGACCCCAGCGGAAGGTCGGCATGGAGTAGCTGGCGCGGCTCATCGATTCAGCACCGCCGGCCACCGCGGTATCGACGTCGCCCAGCAGGATCTGCTGGGAGGCGGATACGATCGCCTGCATCCCGCTGCCGCAAAGCCGGTTGAGGGTGAATGCCTGGCTTTCCTGGGACAGGCCGCCATCGAGCGACGCGACGCGGGACAGGTACATATCGCGTGGTTCGGTGTGAATCACATTACCCATGACGCAGGCGCCCACATCCGCGGCATCGACCTTGGCCCTGGCGACCGCCTCGCGGATGACCGTTGCGCCTAGCTGGCACGGGCTCTGGTCCTTCAGCGCACCGCCGTAGTCGGCGATGCCGGTTCGTACTCCACTCAGTACCACTACTTCTCGTTCTTTGCTCATTGAGTCCACCTCTGGTGTTGGTTTGTTAGGGGATCAGGCGTCTAATGCCCTGACCTTGACGTACGATCCGGGCGCGTCTTCCAGAACCTTCAGCTTGCCGTCGCCCGGCGCACGCGCCTTTACCTGAGTGCCGGCGCGGCGTTTGGCCCACTTCGCCCATTCCGGCCACCATGACCCTTGATGTATTTTTGCATCTTGCGCCCATTTCTCCGGGTCGGCCGGGGGCTTGTTGGTGACCCGGTAGCCGTATTTCTCGGCCGCCGGGGGATTGATGATCCCGGCAATGTGTCCGGATCCGCCCAGGATGAACTTGGCCGGGCCCGTAAACAGCCTGGCTCCGGCGTACGTAGACAGCCAGGGCGCGATGTGATCATCCACTGTGGAGACGAAGCATACCGGGGTCTTGACGCTGGAAAGGTCGATCGGGGTATCGGCAACGGTGACGCCGCCCGGCTCCTTGAGCAGGTTCTTGATATACAGATTGCTCAGATACCAGTTGTGCATGTACTGCGGCATGCGCGTCGAGTCCGAATTCCAGTACAACAGGTCGAACGGCTTGGGGTCGTTTCCCAGCAGGTAATTGTTGACGAAAAAGGACCAGATCAGATCGTTTGCACGCAGCAGATTGAAGGTCGTGGCCATCGAACTGCCTTCGAGATATCCCTTCTCCAGCATTTTCTCGTTCAGCGCGGACACCTGCTGCTCGTCCACGAACACCCCGAGATCCCCGGGGTCGGTGAAATCCAGCATGGTGGTGAGAAAAGTGGCGCTCTTGATCCGATCATCGTTATGGGCTGTGGCATAGCCGAGCGTCATGGCCAGCAGCGTGCCGCCGATACAGTAGCCAATAGCGTTGACGTCGCTTTCCCCGGTCGCGGCCTTTATCGCGTCCAGGGCCGCCATCGGCCCCTCGAGGAGATAAGTATCGAAGGAAGTGTCGCGATAGGTGTCATCCGGATTGACCCAGGAGATGACGAAAACGGAATGCCCCTGATCGACCAGCCACTTTATAAGGGAGTTTCTGGGCTGTAGATCCATGATATAGAACTTGTTGATCCACGGCGGAACGATCAGCAGGGGCCGCTTGAACACGGTGTCCGTCGTCGGCGTGTACTGAACGAGCTGCATCATCCGGTTCTGGAATACCACCTTGCCGGGCGTGGCGCCGACATTGACGCCGAGTTCGAAGGCATCCTCGTCGGTCATGCGCGTACGAAGCTGGCCGTTGCCGCGTTCCAGATCCTGCAGCATGTTCTTCAGGCCCATCACCAGATTGGTGCCCTTGGTTTCCAGGGTCTTTTCCAGCACCGCCGGATTGGTCGCGACGAAGTTTGTCGGTGACAAGGCCTCGACGTAGCGTTCGGTAAAGAACTCTACCTTCTTGGCAATTTTTTCATCCAGGTCACTATGGTTGTTCACCGATTCGCGCATCCACCTCGCGGCCAGCAGATACGATTGTTTGACGAAGTCGTACAGCGGATTGTCCATCCACGCGTCGTCGCGGAATCGCCGGTCATCCGGCTCGGGTTCGATTACCGGATCGGATCGGGCTCCGATCAGGTTGGGTAGGGCCTGCTGATACAACTTGAGGCTGTCCTGCCAGTAATTGAGCCCCGCCCCAAGCAGGTGGAATGGGTTTTTGGCTGCCTCACTCAGCCATTGGGAGTAGGCTTCAGTGAGGTTGAGCGGGTCCAGCTCCATGGTTTTGTACTGCTCCGTGAATCCCGCCATGATGCTTTGACAACGAGAGAAGTTGGTGGACAGGTCCTCGATCAGGTCGGAATAATCGAGAGGTTGAGGGTCTGATTTACTGGTATCGGTCATGGGTATTTTTCAGTTGTGTCCGTGCTGTACACCCGCTGATCTCTGGGACACCGGTCCATGGGACACGGACCGGATCCGCCGCCGGTTGGCAACCCGCCCGGCAGCCGAAATCCCGGGGATTGACAATATTCCCACCGATATTACTTTTTTTCGGTGATGGCTGTCTTGATCTCGTTCAAGGCTTCGCTGAATCGTTGATTGATTGCGTCCGCTGCTTCCTGATAGTTGGTGGCTATCATCTCGCTCATTTCCTTGGAGTTGGCCAGTGCTTTGTCGAATGCGGCCTGCACCAGCTCGGATTGCTTCATCGCCGCCTCGTTGGGGTCGCTGACTTTGCCCATGCTCTGCATGGCCTGAGTGGCTTCTTCGAGGGCTTCCTGCATGAGCTCACCCTGCCGCTGCATCAGATTGCGTGCGCCGGCCATCACCGCTTGGTTGGCTGAGATCAGAGCATAGAGATTTTTGCTCTGGGTCTCGAACAGGGCCTTGGTATCGACCTGGGGCAAGGACGCATTGCCGAATGCTTTCTGCCATTGATCGAGCACTGACTTGGGGTCGATGTGGGTGAAATACTCTGAAAAATCAAAGGGATTTTGAGATTTTGCAGACACTGTGATGCCTCCTTTCGTAGTTTGGTATGTTGCAGTGCAGCATTTTCCGATTTCAGCACGCAGATGTCAAATTTTCTTTCGGATTTTCAGAGAATTTGCCGGTTTATCGGACGAGCCTGCATTTCTCGCCAGGATGCCGAGCGATGGCGCAGGACAGGTGCCGATGAACGCCGGGCTGGAATGAGATGCATAGCCGCAGCTAGTGCCGAATGAAGACCAAGTTCAGCTGGTCCATCTTTGACTGAGCCTTGCCGGAAAAATCTGAACTATCTCGCTGAACGATGGATCACTGTGCGCTTTTTCATAGGCGGGTGGACCAAACATGCTTCTGGGAATCATTGATCGACGGCATGGTGTAGCGCAGGAGCGTCGAGCCAGCGAGCAGCCCGGCCGTTTGCTAATGAGTTCAAACAGTCAGGTAATGTGCGAGAATTGGGCACGATGACACCTTTCCTGAGTGACAAACAGCGCAAAGCCGCGGCTGCGGCGGTCGCCGTATTGTCGGTCACGGTCATACTGATTGCAGCGATCGGGATTTTTTGGATCGTGGTCCGATTTTTCGCCACGTATGACCACGTATTTTTACCTCTGGCGGTGGCCGGGATCCTGGCGTTGGTCATCCGGCCTTACTTCGACTGGCTGCGGCACAAAGTGCGTTTGCCCACTGCCCTTGCGCTCCTGTTCCTGTTCGCCTCATTGATCCTTCCAGTCGCGGGAACGATCTATCTGTTCGGGGCATTGATCGCAAACCAGACAGCGGAGTTGATCGGGGAGATACCGCGGTTGTGGGACAGGTTGGTTGTTTATCTCGAGGAGCACCGGCCTGAATTGCAGGCGTGGGCCCGGGAAAGTCCGATCCTGCGAAACGCGCGCGAATCCCTGCAATCATCGGCCGGCCCGTTGGCCAAGCTTGCCGGCAGTATTGCGCGCGGCATCATATCCGCCGGTGCGAGCCTGGTGTCGAACGTTGTATCGCTTTTCGGATGGGCGGTGATGCCCGTCTACATGGCGTTTTTTCTGCTCATGCCGAATGTGGAACAAAATCCCTCTGCGGAAACTCTGCCGTTTCTGAAACCGGAAACACGAAAGGACGCCGTGTTTCTAATGAGGGAATTCGTCAACCTGGTGGTGGTTTTCTTCCGCGGACAGCTGCTGATAGCCCTGTTACGGCGCTGTCATCGGATTGATTCTGGGGTTCCTCAACATCATTCCCTACCTCGGCAGCATGATAGGGCTGGCGGTGGTCCTGCCGCTGGCCTACTTTCAAGAAGGCGGCGGCGCGATGCTTCTAGTTCTCGTCATGACCGTATTCGCGGTCGTCCAGCTGATCGAAGGCTATGTGCTCACCCCAAGGATCATGGGTGAACGTACCGGTCTGCATCCAATGGTCATCATCGTGGCGATTTTTTTCTGGGGCTCAGCGCTGGACGGAATTCTCGGCATGATACTCGCCATCCCGCTCACCGCTTTCCTAGTGGTTCTCTGGCGGCTTGCCCGTGATAAATACATGTTCGAGGTCATATAAATGGCCACCCGGGATGCTGCGCAGCTGACGGCGCCGATGCCTTTACCCAATCGTATACTGACAAACTCCCCCGGATTTAGCTAACTGCACTAACCGGCTTATGCGCACTTGCGGTTTTTAGGGACTACCGCAAACCCAAGATTTAATGTTCCCAAGCCATTACCACGCTGGCGATACACAGCGAAGCAATGGGAAGCAACAATATCAATGGAGCGATCATGTCGTACTCCTGCTGTTAGCTAGTTTCGTGACTTCACGGTCAGTTGCTAAAGTCTGGTCGGGCTCGTAATGCACCCCACCCCCTAAATGTTTATGTTCCTTTATCATTCATCAGGCGCTCATATATTGATCCAAATCAATTAATGAACCGAAAATTTAGTTCCTAAGTCCCTTCTAAGTATAGAAGATCTAAATCTTAAGTATAGATAGACGCCCTCGTAGTAGCGGATTCGAGGGATTCCATCGAAGGAATAAGCCTGAGCGCCGCGTCGAAAACGCTATGGGAAACGACGCTTGACCAGATAAAGCGATAATGCACCCACGGCTACTACGGCCAGGACCCTGATCAGTTTCTTTGCGCTCAATCCAGCAAAAGTCTGGTCGGCAGGCGTTCTTGCGTCGGTTGTTTCACTGCGGGCATTCGGCCCCACCGCGAATTCTTCCTCTTGGACCGCTTCAGCTTCGCCGTCGTTTGCCGCATCGAGGACGAACGCCGGTGGAGGTTTCTTCTGCACCCGGTCTCGCGGTGATAGATTCAGCTTTGATCTTTGCTTCATAGTTTCATCTCCGATGACAGTATCTTCCACAAACGATCGATCTCCGCCGCGGCTTTTCCAGCAGGATCGAATTCATTGATTGCGCGGCCGTCGATCAGCGAGTGCCCAAACGCGGCACGCTGGCTAATCGCAACCTTGCAAACCGGGATATCATAGGTTTTCAGGGCGTGACGCGCTTCGGAAACGATCTTTGGCTCACCGAACAGCGTGGGT
>CAMYOI010000274.1:0-1269 GCA_947259955.1 uncultured Gammaproteobacteria bacterium | reverse complement strand
GTCGATATCCACAAGCAGAACTTTCAATCCCGCCAAACTGGCACGAACGGCCAGATGAATGCTCAACGTGGTTTTGCCGGTGCCCCCTTTTTGCGCGAGCAGACTGATTGCTTTCATTCGATCTCGAAACATTGCATTTTGGGGCATTTTACCGTTACCAGGTTAAAATCGGGAATGTTTTCAGGGAGCTATATGGACACGCCCGTTAGTGAGATAATCAAGACTAAACTTGATAGACGATACACTTTGAGGGTCATATCATGTTATTTCCTAGGATGATTCCAACAGCTTGGCTTATTCCGGCGGCAACGGCCATATGGGCGGTGTGGACTTGGGCGCACGAAAATTCACTGGTGCGTGCAAGAGAACGGGAAAGGATGGCGGCGCTATACGTGAGTCCGTTTCTATCTGCCTGTGAAGATCTGCAAAGCCGCATCTTCAAGATCCTGGAACTCGACGGCTTGCCGTCACTTCGGGCACGATATCCGGACGGGTCCTACGCCGAAGAAACGCTCTACCTTATTGTCCGGTTTTTCGGATGGCTGGCTGCAGTCAACCGTTACGGCCCCTACACTCAGGACCCGAAGGTGATCAGGCTCGCGTCCGCGGTACGCAGGTCTTTTGCGACCTCCAAAAACGTCAACGTCGTAGGACCTTTCAACTTCTTTCTCACCGAGCAGAAAGCACTCGGCAAGATGGTGATGCATCACATGGAGGGAGAATACGGCCACGAGATGGATACGATCTCATATTACGAATTTCGGGATGTCGTTAATACGCCCCATCGTATGCCGGAAAGCCCCGCGGTGACTCAAACCATCCTTGCGCTGAAAAATGCAAAGCGGGCTGAAGACATCCCTGGCCGTGAACGGCTGGCAGAGGCTCAATACCACCTGGTTGAACTGTTGAACTACATCGAAAAGAAGGAAGGCTACAGCTTGTTTATCGGCGAGCGGAAGAAATGCCGATACCTTCGCGAGGTAACAACCGGTCAGGAGCTTCGTGAGGCCCGGTGAGTAGTGGACTGATTGCCCGGATCGATTCCGGGTCAATAATCATTCCCTGCCCAAAACGAGAACGAAGTCTGTCTGTGAGGTCTGAAATATAACTCGGGTGTCTGTCAGAAGAAAATAAAATTTGTTTATTGTTTTCGTAGAGAGAATTAAAAATATGGAACAACTCCTCCTGCAGTTTATCTTTACCTGAGAGGAACTGCACATCGTCCATGATTAGAACATCGTACTGTCTATATTTTTCTTTTACATTTTG
>CAMYOI010000273.1 GCA_947259955.1 uncultured Gammaproteobacteria bacterium | reverse complement strand
TCAATCTTCAGTTCATGGACTTCAAGCTGATTAAGGTATGCCAGCGAAGAATATCCGGTGCCGAAATCGTCTATGGAGATGCGTACACCGATACGGTTCAATTCTTCGATGTTGATCGGTACCCGGCTGTTCCGCTCCATCAAGGTTGACTCCGTTACCTCGAGAATCAGGAAACGCGGCTCGACTCGCCACAGTTCGAGCGCCTCCACGATGTACGCCGGAAGTAAAGCGTTACTGAATGTACGAGCTTCGAGGTTTACCGATACCGTCATCGGCATTCCCATTTGCAGCCATTCCGAGCAACTTCGCAATGCCTGGTTGATGACCCAGAATGACAGGGAATCCCCGTGGCCGGACTTTTCCGCCAATTCAATGATCCGCATCGGCGGGATATTTCCGCGTGTCGGGTGTCGCCACCGAAGCAGCGCCTCGGCGCCGCAGATCTTCCCGTTGCTGAGTTCCCGCTTGGCCTGGAACTTCAACTCCAGTTTGTTGTTTTGCAGCGCCTTGCTGAAATCCAACAGCAGGGTGCCATCATGGTTCTCAGGGCTCTGATCGACCTCGTCATAAAAGACGATCCGCTCGCCGTCGTTTTTGGAGCGATACATCGCTTTCACCGCCCTTGTAAACAGTTGCGCGGGGTCGTCGGCGGTATTTTCCAGAAGAGAAACGCCCATGTTGAGTCGAAGCAATATTTCGTCGCCGTCAAGCATGAACGGATTGTCGCTAAGTTTCTGCAGCTTGTTCGCCGCCAGCAACGCGTGCTCTCTCCCCATTACGCTAGTGAGCAACAGTGAAAACTGATCATCACCAATTCTGGCCAGGTAATCTCCATCCCGGCGCACGCTATCGATACAATCGGCGACTTGTTGAAGCACCCGGTTGCCGGCCTTTTCTCCGTAGGCGAAGTTTATCTGGTGGTATTCCGAGATATCTATAACGATAAGTGCCGTCTCCGCGTCATCCTCGTCCGCGGACCCGACCACATTGGTCAGCCTGTCCAGAAAGGCCGCTCTAGATAGCAACTTGGTCAGCGGATCGAATTCGTCGTCGCCAGTACTCCTTTGCAGGGCACTCTGAGTGGACCAACTTTCGGGTAAGAAACGCCTGATCATGTCGGATAACCGTGTCAGACGAAGAAATCTTGAGCGTCTATTCCAAATTCGTCCGGAATGACTTCACTGGAAATCCTGAGACCTTCGAAGAACCGACTTCTTTGTTCAGAGGCAAAATTGATCGTCAGCGCCTGATCCATCATATTTCCCTGCGGGTCCACGACCAGCATGACCTTCGGTTCCAGGAAGCGCATTGGATTGCGGGCCACGACGACTCCGACATGACCGGAATTGAGCTGGACAAAACTTCCCACTGGAAAGATCGCGATATTTTGGATAAATCGATCCACCAGTGCGCCTATGAATTGTTTGTTTTTCAATTCGGTAAGTTCGCACAGCGCCTCGTAAGACGTGCTGGTGCGGCGATAGGATCGAAAGCTGGTTAGCGCCATGTAGGTATCTACGATGCCGGTGATCATTGAGAACAGGGGAATCTGGTCTTGCTTCAGCCCGCGCGGGTACCCTGAACCATCGTATCGTTCGTGGTGGTAGTAACACACGCTGACGACTTTCTTTGAAATTCCGGGTATGCGCTCAACAATGCTACGTGATAGGGTAACGTGCCGCTGTACGAGCTTGAACTCGGTATCGGTCAGCGGTTCTTTCTTGTTGAGAATTTCCGGTGGCAACTTGACCATCCCCACGTCCTGCAGAAGCGCACCGGTGCCAAGGTCCTTGATTTCGTTATTGGAAAGACCGAGGAACCGGGCAAACGCCATTACCATTACGCAGCTCGATATGGCCAGGTTGTAGGTTTGCTTGTTGGTCGATTTCATTTGCACGAGGTAAGACAGCGCATCCGGGTTACGAATAATGCTCCTGGCCATGGTATCCACCCTCTCTCTCAGCTTGGGGTAGTCGAGCTTGCTGCTTTTTTGCACTTCTTCGACCAGGTCAGCGTAAAAACTGTTGGCTCCTTCAATCGCTAGCTTCGCGGGTTCGAATTCCTCTTCCAGAGTGGTTTGGTTCTGATAGACGATGCGCTTTGGCGCGTTTGACGCAAGAATTTCGTATTTTCGAGGTAAGGTGCTGTCGTCACTCTCTGAAAAATATAGGTTTTCGTAGTCAGAGGCCGTGGCCCTTCCAGCGTTTCCAGATGAACTCCCAGATGAATCTACAGAACGGTGTGCCAATGTCCTGGCAAGCTTGCCGAGTTTTAATGCACCTGGATTCAGACTGTTTCGGAGCGTCGAAAACACGCCCGAGGAAAACGGCGTTCGGGGTCTTTTGGCAGTCGTCCCGCGCTTCCGCGCCGCGCGCTCCGTATCGATGTAAACGTGTGAACAGTACTGGCGTATCTTTGCGATTTCTTCGATTGACTGAATGCGGAATCCCTGCAGCTGGAATGGTGGTTCGAAGGGGAGTTCCAGCCACGGTTTGTCGAGTTCACAAACATGCATGCCGATCTTAAGGTCGGATACCCGAACCACTTTTATTCGACCGTCACCAATTTGAATCTGTTTGTCAGTCATGCACCCCACCCGGGATCAGGCGAAAAACCAATAGTAAACTTCGGTAGCAAACGGGATGCATACAGGGGTTTGAGGAAAATATCCGCATCTCAGCATGTGTTGCAGAATTGTGAAGGTTTCTTTGATGTTCAGTTTAGCCAAAGCGCTGCAAACCTTCCAATGAGCGGCGCTTCCAAAATTGAAAATTGGGGTCAGATCATAATTTTCCGATCGATTTTGGCCTGCCGCGTTTGCGAGGGCGGGCTTGCCGGCTCAGGTGGGCTTCGATTTGGTCTTTGAACTGCTCGTCTGCAAACACAAATTCCTGATTGAGTGCGTTCCGGATGCCGCGGACAACATCATCGTCAATGTAAGAATGAAATAGCGCTCGATAAGCGCGTCGACGCTGGTTGCCGTCACGACCGAGCCTGTCGTATTCAGCATGCGCAGTAACCAGTGGATTGTCCTTCCCGTGGGCATTTGCCTGGTAGCTCGACCGGCGATAGTCGCCTGGGCGCGCTACCATACCGGCACGCACAGATTTCAGTAATAGTATAGGTATGCATTTCGCACCCTGGCGCGCGGCAGGCACGGCCGAGACAGTGGAGGTAGTAGTGAAAGTCTTGGTCTCCCTAGCCCGTATATTGCACCCGTACGGTCGTGATTGTCTTACAGCTTACTGATCTTGTTGTTGCATCTGTCAATTTCGAGCGGCTTATCAAAAGTACAGTTTGCGACGGGGGCCGACCTCTCCCGTCGCTGCCTTGTCCATCTTTGCCTGAGCTTGATCTTCACTCGGACCGTTGCTACGGCACGCTCCTCGCCCCAGACCGTTGCTAAGCCAAAACTGTCCTGCGCCATCGCTCGGGATACTGGTGCAATATGCGGGCTAGTGGTAAAGTGCGACACCGATGATGTCGAATGCCCGAATGGCCAACAACAGTAGACGCCGTGGTCAAGAATATTCTTTCAAGCATGCCTGATAAAGATAAGAAGATCATTATGAACACAGCGGAAGAAGATTTGATCAAATTTCACCAAGGCTGGGGCACTGGAATCAGAAATTACTATGCCTTTGGCGTGGAAACGATGAGTTAATAAAGTCGGCTTGTGAGAAGCCGTGCCATCCTGATGAAGCGTCAATGGTAATAATCAGGGCTGTGTGGAAACAGTTGCATGAATAGGGGCTAACCAGTCACTCCACTGGATGCAAATTCCTCTACGCTTCATTTTCGCCAGTGAGCTCCATCAATTTACCTGATTGTTGCATAAATTCTCGGTGTTTGAAGTCAAGTACGGAGGGCCTTGAGCAGTTCCAGGGAATGCAACAGTTCGTTTTCCAGCCTATCGTTGCTATTCATGGACAGGATCAGTTTACCGGCAGGACGGATAATGCGTCCGGCGCGTTGGATGAGGGTGCGGCGAAGTGTTTCGATTTCCCGGAAGCACCAAAGCGCCGCACGTTTGGCCGTAGTTCCACGAGCACGAGAGGTCAATTGAATCTGTAATTCTCGGGTGAGGTTATGCGCGAGAATGCCGGCGAACATGTACAGTTGATTGCCCACGCGCGTGGTCACGGGGACGTAGTCCATCTGGCAATGCGACTTGAGTTCAGCAAAGATACTCTCTTGTGATCCGCGGCCTTCGTGGAATGCAACAACCTTGCGTGGGGTGGTGCACTTATTGGTCACGATGACCTTGAATTCGTAGCCATATTCGATGGGATTGAACAGATCGAGCTGAATTGGTGTTTTGTCCTGGCAGCGGACTTTTTTGCGGATGAAGATAAAGCGATATGGCGAGGTCCAGGACTCGGGTTTCCAGCGGCTTTCGAAGAAGCTGAGTTCACCGTTCAATTGGCGCCATCGTTGCCTGCCCTCGATCATCCCTTTGAGCTCAGTGAAACGCGCGAAGGGAACAGAAATGGTGAATTCGACTCCCGTTCCATCAAGTCGCTCAACGATGGTCTTGTTGAAAAATGCACTGTCGATACGGGTCTCGATTTTGATCCGGGGCAGCGCCGAGCGCACACTATGCAGACACTGACCGATGAAAGTATCGGCGCCATTGGAATCGTGGACATTACCGGGCCGGTGGTGAACATCAAGGACTTGATCTGTCTGTGCAATAGTACAAAACAGCGGGTAGTAGCTCCGCGCCCCCTTCTTTTTCTTGTTGAAACCCACCGCCGTTCCTTCGGCGTGACGCCCAGTGCTCAACACGGAACCGTCAAAGTCAAGCGTCATCCGCGACAACCCCTCGGCCGACAAGCGTTCAATCACCAGATTTCTCGATTCAGCTCGCACTTTCTCGACACTGACCTCATCAGCACTGCCCAGCGAACGGCTAATGGTGGACACATCCGGCAAACGCTTAAGACCCAGTACCCGCTTGACCATCTCGTCATCGCGATAGTAGTCCACATCCCGCAACCGTCGGTGACCCATGATCAAATGCACCACCAACAGCATCATGATCACGTGATGACTGTATATCGGACTCACCCTCAGGTGGCGAAAACATCCCCACAGGCGTGCCTTGATGCCAATCAGGGAAAAAAAGTGTTGAAACAGGATAAGTCCCGAGTACGAAGTCAGATTCTGCGCTTCGAATCGAACCTCCAATGCAGCCCTGGCTTTACCTCGAACATCGGCTTTGCTATGTTTCACGTCAGTGGTCTCCGCCTCGATTGGCATGTCGTTTTGGTCAACGTACATTGTACCAATCCGGAGACCACTTTTTATGTTTACTGCGCTCTCGTCTGGTACATGGCGTAAGGTGATTCCAGAAACGTAGAGCCCGTTTTCCTGTGTGGCTTAACCTCACCGAGAGTGAACTTAAGCCAAACACCATTTGTCCCCAAAATACCGCTTCTTATAAAGCGATAACACTCCCAGAACAGCTAATTTATGCAACCGGCAGGTTTAGAGTCCCCGATAGGGGATCTGTAAACCCCTCGCCTTTAGGCGAAGGATGATAATCTTGCAGGATGCAAGATTATAAGCGGGGCAGTCATACGGTATGGGATTTGAAATACCATCTGGTATGGACGACGAAGTATAGGTACCAGGTACTGGGAGGGGATGTTGGGCTGAGATGCCGGGAATTGTTAAGGGAGATAGCGCGGAGCAAGGAG
>CAMYOI010000272.1 GCA_947259955.1 uncultured Gammaproteobacteria bacterium | reverse complement strand
ACCAGCGTCACCTTCAAGTAAATGAACATCCTCTGCACCATCCAGTTCCCGACCGAAATCAACAAGGTCGCGTCGATGAACTTCTTGTATGAACACCACCGAGATATCACACTCTCGAGCCTTTTCAATTAACATTGGGGCGCGATCCATGTGGACTTGGTAATCTGGCATGAAGGGTATGGCAGATGGACTTCCGTCATCTGGCTCACCCCCTTGAATATCAATCACAACCAATACCGGTTGTCCCTCAATCAACTGCCGCTGCGCTTTGCTCAAAACAAATTTCTCCGTTGTGCCGCCAACTGGCTCTTACTAACACACGCTGATAACCGGCGTCCACTCGAGGGAGGATGCGTTATGTCCGATATTTACCCACTTGGTAACTCATCTGGGCCAGCCTATGTCCGTTCAGAGAAAATTGCAGGCTTAGCGTACCTAGGTTGCGACCGACAAGCACCTTTCAGGTCCAATCAATCAGGTTGGTACTGATATTGCCTGAGCTCGACTGGCGGTTGTCCGCGACATAGCGGACCGCGCAAACAAGCGCCGGGCGCGTACATTCCGCAGCACCGCATCAGGCGGGACCCGGCCACGAGCGGCCTCTGCTCTGCAGTCAATCAATATTTTTACATGTCTATGGCCGACCTGTAATATCAACCGTTCTCCAAAGACCAAAAATGGAAAACAATCAGGGACAGGGATTGCTTTCATTCGCCACAATTATTAGGAGGAATCAATATGGCAAATACGATCACCGATCGTTGTCTGGAAAATAATCAGCAATACGCAAAAGGCCAATCAGTACATGAATCGTCTCATCCAGGTAAGCAGCCAATCCAACCCACCCAACGTTTGGCGGTTGTTGCTTGTATGGACGCACGGCTTGACGTGGAAGATTTACTTGGTATTAAGACGGGAGATGCACACATCATCCGAAACGCCGGCGGGGTAGTAACCGAGGATACGATACGTTGCCTGATCATCTCCCATCATTTGCTAAATACCAATGAGATCATTCTGATACACCACACACGATGCGGCATGCTTGCTTTTACAGACGACCTACTTAAAGCCGGTCTTGAGGGAGACGAGGGGGCGGAAACATTACTTGGCCAAGCTACAGGTCGCTCGTTTGTAAGTTGTCAGAAATCTTCAGCAATGCCATCGGCTTTCCATGCCTTTCGCGGGCAAATAGAACCCCTCGATTCTCCTCGAGATGAAATGAACACTAAACGGCTAGAATGGGACGTAAGGCGCGGAATGTCTTCCATTCTAAACCATCCGTGGGTCCCAACCAGTGGATCGGATGCGGTAACGGTGCGTGGCTTCATCTATGATGTCGATACCGGGAAGCTAGATGAAGTAAGCTACCCGGGAGATATGGGATCCATCGGCTAACCACGATAGCAAATTCTTTTTTATGTCGGGCACGTGCGGCCGCGTGCTTGACGTGACTATTGGTATACACTTGCTATTGCTGCGTCTGTACGGTCCGGAGCAGAATGACGACCTCCGCCACCTAGCACACATCAACTTTCACAGCAGACGCAGTCCCACAGGCGGCGACGATCTCCGTGCCACCACCTCCGCGTTCGCCACATTAATATCGGCCGTGACCACGCTGGCGCACTCACACGAAAAGGCGATGCAGATTGCCCGACCGATCCCAAAGCCACCACAGGTGATGATGGCCGTCTTGTCTTTCAGGCGGCTTTGGACGTTGTCGCGGTCATCTCAGCACCTCCCCTTGATAGCTATTTTCCACGGTTCCTTGAACTATGTCGGAAAATGATACGAAGGACTGGTTCGATAGCGCCAGTACATGCTCGTCGAAACTTGATATAAACACTCAAATTTCGACGGTCCGCAATCAATCTCTTAACTGCCAGTGGATTTTACAAATTGGAGTGCATAATTTGCTGCACTGCACAGACAGCAACCGGCCATGAGCGGCCACTCGAGGTAAGGGGCACGACGGGTTCCTACATACTCGATACCTGTCATTCGCCATTCGCGTACTTCGTACTTAATGCAAATGCAGCCTCAAACACTCGTCTGAACAATTTAGGACTTGAAACGCATGTGAAATTTGATTTAGTTGGCCGCCGAACCGGCCAACCAGTTTATTGCGTAAATCCCTATATAGCGAGCATACTCTTAAGTCCGATAAATTTATTTGAGCAAATTAGTCAACTATTCTGCGTATTCAGGGAATCCTTACGCCAATCCCATGACAAATCGAATACCCCGGAATACTGATACGGCGATCTGGAGAATCATTAGCAGAGTTGCTGGAATGGCTTGATCACCGCATAGAGCGTACCGTCTAATATGCGAGCATCTGACGAGGTGAACAAAACCTGAGTTCTTCGATTATTGTAAGGGCATAGCCACCCTCGCTCATCTAGCAATCATTGTAGGTAATCATTATGTCAACAAACCGCTTGAACGCAATTGTGGTTGTTTTGTCACTCGCTTCTTGTTTTTTATCGCCTACGATCCACGCTTCTACATTTAAAGTGTTGGTTGTCATGAGCTATGAAAAAGACAACCAGTGGTGTAAAGAAATCAAGGAGGGTATTGATTCAATCTTATCCGACACGAGTGACATCACCTACTTTTACATGGACACTAAAGTAAACATCGAAGATGGTCCGATAAAAGCCAAGGAAGCGTACGATCTCTTCCAGCAGATTGAACCTGACGGACTGATTACAGCAGATGATAATGCACAGAGCTTGTTCGTCCTCCCGTATCTGAAGGGACGATACAATACACCGGTCATGTTTTGCGGCGTCAATGCCGAGGCTGAACAATACGGCTATCCGACAACAAATGTGTCTGGAATACTAGAGCGAGGCCATATTAGTGAATCCATTGCATTCGCCAAACAGCTCGTACCGTCAATAAGGTCTGTTGCCTTCTTGGCGAAAGAGAGCCCCTCAGGGAATGCTCTATTAAGACAGGTCCAGAAAGAATCTGATAAGTATTTGGCGAAAACTTCTTTCCATCTGATAAGCAGCATTGGTGACTTACTTTCGATTGATAAAGTCTTGAGTGAGCAGAGCGATGCAATCTATGTTGACAGCCTGGAGGGGATAAAAGACCCAGCTGGCAGTCCTTTAACAACTAGAGATGTGATAAAAATCCTGGCCGATCAATACAACAAACCTATCATCGGCGCTAATCGCTATCATGTCGAGCAAGGAGCATTATGTGCGGTTGTTAAGACTGGGCAGGAACAAGGAAGAACCGCAGCGGAAATGCTTAAGAAGGCCATGCAAGGTACGCCGGTGGAGGCGATTCCAGTTGTTCAGAACTTCAGAGGTCAGCGGGTTATCAATGTCACCGCAATGAAGGCATTAAATCTCCAGGTCAAGCCAATTGTGTTACTGGGAGCCACGCTGATTAAGACCGATCGTTAATTTCGAGCAATCCAATGTTGATAGTTCCAGCGAACTACAGGCGACGCCTGAGTACCAAGCTTTTCATAGCGAATATTTTGATCAGTCTTTCATTTTTGCTTATTGCCGGATTTATCGTCTATTCCTTTATCTCGGTTAGGACCCAATCGGTAAATATTGCGACTACTTATTTAGATAACATCATCCGAAATTCTAAAGTGACTCTGGAACTGTCGGAAGTTTTCTCCGATATTGATTTGCTAGATATAACGCTCTACGGAAATACCAATGACTTGCGTGCAGAGGGGGCACGATTAGCCACCAAGATAGAAAACATTCAAAAGTCCACTAATAATCAGATCCTGCGGGATTCCCTTTCGGATTTGTCTGATCGATTCAATCGATTCCTGTCCCACAGCGTTGTGGCAAACGAAGTCTTGCGTGCCAGAGATGTGATCGACGAAGAAATTCACACAGAGTTGACGAAGCTCGAAGCGATAATCGCCGACTGGCTAATAGACTCTACTTTGAAAGGCGAAAACACGGATTATGTGACTCAACAACTTACACTGGTCAATGGTTACAGAGAAAGTTTGTTAATTATCGCAAAGATGTACGCTGAGCTGAACTTGAATACCATTTCGCGCTCGCTTTCCCCCCAGGAGACCATAGTCTTAGAAGCTATTGACGATCTTGCCCTTAGACTTCGAACAATTACAGCGTCGATTCAAGAAGTAGCCAGCCGGGAAGTAATCATCGAGGACATGGTGCGCAAATATCGAGAAGTTGTTGAACAGGTGTTTAAGGAGGCTGCGCTTCTAAATTCCCTTCGCGTCGACTTGATCGCGTCTAAAAACCGCTCCTTGTCAGCGATGGGAAAGATAGAGACAAACCTGTCTAAAACGGCACAATTGGCGGTCGACAAGATTGACGATGTCGTAACATTCGCGGGGAACGCTGTTG
The DNA here is from genome assembly GCA_947259955.1 of uncultured Gammaproteobacteria bacterium. Classification (GTDB taxonomy): domain Bacteria; phylum Pseudomonadota; class Gammaproteobacteria; order Arenicellales; family JAANXG01; genus JAHEKE01. Next base: position 2,973 of record CAMYOI010000272.1, on the reverse strand, counting down.
TCTTGTCAACACTTGTCGTGATAGCCCTTATCTTTTTTACAACTACGCAGCTGATTAAACACAACATTAGAAAACCGATGCAAGCGATCTTGGATGGAATAAGGTCGTTCGGTAAAGGCGATTTTCAGGGCAAAATCGAGTTGGGTCGACAGGATGAGTGGGACACCATAGGGCAGTCACTTAACAGCATGGCGGCGGACCTGGATCAGTCCCGGGAAGAACTTCAAAACTCATACGAGGAACTTGAAAATAGAGTAGAGGAACGTACCCAAGAACTGGCTCAGACCGTTAAAGCGCTGTCGAGAAGCGAAGCGAGCCTCGTAGAGGCGCAGCGGATCGCACATCTTGGCCACTGGTCTTGGGACATTCGGACAGGAAAAAATGAATGGTCTGAAGAACAATACAGAATTTTCGGTTTTCAGCCTTACGAAGTCGACGTTAATCAAGAACTGTTTGCCAGTTTCCTCCATCCCGAGGACGCGGACCCTGTGCTGGCGGCACTCTCGGAAGCTGTCAAACAGAATAAAAATTATTCAGCAGAATTTCGTATTGTTCGATGCGACGGAACGATAAGGTGGATCGAAGCGCAAGGGCGAGTAACGTCAGGTGACGATGGCGAACCGATCGAGATGTCCGGAACAATGCTTGATATTACTGAACGCAAGCGCATCGAACAACTATTGTTAGAAGAAAAGGAACGCGCGCTGGTCACGCTACATTCTATCGGCGATGCGGTGATAGCGACAGATGCGGATGGTTATATAGAGTACCTCAACCCGGTGGCCGAGAAGCTTACCGGATTCAAACTGGATGAAGCTCGAGGACAAGCGTTAGCACGAGTTTTTCGTATTATGAATGAGGAGACGGGTAAGGCGGCGGAAGACCCAGTTGCGCGATGTTTGCTCGAGGGCAAGGTCGTTGGGTTGGCCAACCATACGGTTCTGGTGAGCAAGTCTGGTATGGAGTACGCCATCCAGGACTCCGCAGCCCCGATAAAGAGCCCAACTGGTGAGGTACTCGGTGTCGTACTGGTTTTTAGTGATGTCACCGAGGAACGCCTCCTTTCGAAGCAGATTTCGTACCAGGCGTCCCATGATGGGTTGACAGGACTCATCAATCGACAAGAATTCGAGCGGCGTCTCAAGCGGGTAGTGGCGACGGCCCATACCGGATTAACTGACAACGCGTTGTGCTACCTGGACTTGGACCAGTTTAAGCTGATAAACGACACATGCGGGCATGTGGCCGGTGACAGGCATCGAGATACGGTCGCCCGTCTCGGGGGTGACCATGTCGATATCTTGATGGAACACTGCTCTCTCGAAAAGGCCAAGCAGGTCGCAATAAAACTAGTAGAGGCCGTCTCTGACTATGAATTCTATTGGAAAGACAAGCGATTCAAGATTGGTGCAAGTATAGGGTTGGTTGCCGTTAACGAATCGAGCACCGATGTTAATGGCTTGTTGAGTGCGGCGGATAACGCCTGTTACATGGCGAAGGAGCAAGGCCGCAACCGCATTCACGTATTTCAAGATGACGACGAACATTTACTGCAGCGTCATGGAGAAATGCAGTGGGCCGTGCGTTTGCCTCGTGCCTTGGAAGAAGGCAGATTACGTCTGTATTTTCAGCCGATGATGCCGGTTGCGGCTGAAGTAGTTGAGGGAGCGCATTATGAAATACTTGTGCGGTTGGAAGAGGATCAGCTTGTGTTACCAGAGACGTTTTTACCAGCCGCTGATCGCTACCAGCTTTCCAGCCGGTTAGATCGTTGGGTCATCGAAACAACGTTCCAATGGATTGCCGATCATCCGGCACATCTACGGAGTCTGCATATTTGCGCCATCAATCTTTCTGGTCACTCGTTAAACGAAGAGACATTTTTACAGTTTGTCAATCAAAAGCTTAAAGATTCACCGATCCCTCCGGAAAAGATTTGCTTTGAAATCACCGAAACAGTGGCGATTGCCAATTTATCGAGGGCTACGGACTTTATGAAAAACCTCAAAAACCAAGGATGTCAATTTGCATTGGACGACTTCGGTAGCGGCTTGTCTTCGTTTGCCTATCTCAAGAAACTACCAGTGGATTTTCTGAAGATCGATGGAGTTTTTGTGAAGGATATACTGGATGACTCTCTAGACCTTGCGTTAGTGAAGTCTATCAACGAGATCGGTAAGGTCATGGGGATAAAAACCATCGCTGAGTACGTAGAGGATAAGGCGATCTTAGAAAAACTTCGAGAAATCGGTGTAAATTACGCACAGGGGTTTGTTGTCGACCGACCAAGACCAATAGAAGAGTTACTACACTAATCTAATCATGTACTGATCGGTAGAGTGGAGTGGGAACCTCGTTTCGACACGGTTCAGACAATTTGTAGCGCGACCGGCACCTGTGACTCGTTCTGAGACCTTGGTGATACAGCACAACAACTCGTTTTCAGCTTTCTGAGGAAAGTTGGCTTAGAGCAATTTTCGGGAGTAGCGTACTCTGGTTGCGACCGACTCTTATGGGTCGGGTACGGCCTGTTAGCCGTTGCTCATACTTCCTGTGCTCCACTGACGGTTGTCCACGCAATAGCGGACCAAGCGATTTGGCCTTAGGCATGTAAATTCCGCCGCTCTCCGTGAGGCAGCAACCGGCCAATAGCAGACATCCGAAGCAAGGACACGCCTCGTCCTCCCGTCTGCGTTCATGCCTCAAGTCTCTCAGGATATAATCAACTCATGAAGAAATCAGAAATCCTCGAGTATTTGAAAGCGAATCAGGATGCGCGGGGGATTGCGCATTGGGAAAAACATGAGGACAAGACGGGAGGCCTAAGGAGCTTCGGTATCGGACTAACGAAGCTGCGTAAGTTCTCCAAATCAGTAGGCAAAGACCCAAAACTCGCCCAACAACTCTGGCAGACAAAATTCTATGAGATGAAGATTATCTCTCTGCTCATCGATGATCCCAATACGATCACCA
>CAMYOI010000271.1 GCA_947259955.1 uncultured Gammaproteobacteria bacterium | reverse complement strand
CGCCACCATGCGGAATGTAAAGAATCGTTGCATTATTGTTCATTCTGCGAAAAGCCTGTTTACCGCATACTGCAAATGTGGCGGATTTTCGTGTTTTTTCACGACATACGCATCGGTATCAAAGTTTTACCGATACAAAGGAACCGAGAGACTCGCCGCGACCATTCCTCGCCAGCGACTATTCCAATCCGGTGGACTATTTCAGCCAAGCCACCGCAGGACCGCTTACCGATTGTCGCCACTGGCCTCGTCTGATGAATGAAAGCAAGTAGCGGTCAGATAATGATGAGAATATGAAGGTCAAATTTGTCTGGTCAGGTTCTATTTCGTGCAGCTCAATGACCGGCGGGTGCGGGTAGACCCTCTATGGGGACGTTGATGCAGGCCGGCTGTCCGCTGGAGATGGCGCGCCGTATTGCATCGTCAAGATCCTCCGCTTTGGTGACATGCTCGCCGTGACCGCCGAGGCCCGCTGCGGCCATATCGTAGCGGGTCGGCAACAGCTCGCAGCCGATAAGACGGTCGCCGCCGTAATCACGATTCTGGATCTGGTACTCCGCGTTCCATCGCGCATCGTTGCCGATGACGGCGAGGAAAGATATGCCGTGCCGAACGGCGGTATCGAACTCACTCAGATGAAATCCGGCGGTGCCGTCCCCCATCATCGCGACCACCGTAGCACCGGGTCGACACAGTTTCGCCGCGATCGCGTAGCACAATACGCCACCGATAGCGCCGGCGGGGCCGTTGATCAAACGCGTCGGTGCCGACAGGCAGGCCTGGGCCCACTGCCCGAATTCACCGCCGTCGGCCAGCAGGACCGGGTCGTCAGACGAGTCAAGCAGGCGCTGTACGCTCCGGCACAACACCGCGGGCAGAACGCGACCGTTGCCTGACACTGTTTCCGCCGATTCGCTAAAGCGTGACGCAATCGAATTGTCGATGGCTTCGCGCCACTGTGTACGCTCGCCCGCCGGTTTGGAAACGAGTTCATTCAAGGATCGTGCCACGGCCAACGGGTGTGCGTGGACCGACAGATACAGGTTTCCGCCGAGATTGCGGGTAGCCAGATCGAGCGCTTCCGATTCCGCATCGGCTACGATGAATCGGCACCCAGGATCGAACGCAGGTGACTGGCCGAAGGCGACCGTGAAATCCACCAGCTTGCCGAGAAAAAATACCAGATCGGCTCGCGGCAGTAGATTCCTGAAACTGCCGAGCTCCGGGCCTTTCAGACCGCGTGGACTTTCCACCGTAATCACCGGAACATCTAGATGGTCGGCCAGCTTCAGTACCTCACCGGGCGCGCGCGAGGGGTTCAGCGCGGGGCCCGTCAGAATCAACGGATTTCGTGCTCCGGCCAAAAGGTCCAGGATCTTGCTGACATCCGACGACTCGGGCGCAATGAGCTCGCTGGAAAACGGATTCGACTCCCGGACGTGGGGTTCGCAGACCTCGGCGTTCAACACGTCAAAGGGCAGCGCAAGATGGACCGGGCCCGGTCGTCCGGACGCGGCAACCCGGATCGCGCGGGCGACATCGTAGTCCAGCGTGGCCGCATCGACTGACCGACTCGCGTGCTTGACCATCTGCATGGACACGCCGGTCTGGTCCAGTTCCTGGAATGCGCCCCGGCCGTCCTGGGAAACGGGAGAGTCGCCGCTCAGCAGGACCACGGCGCTTTCGGACCCAACCGCGCCATACAGCGGCGTCAGACAGTTGGCGAAACCCGGCGCCGCGGTAACCAGTGCAACGCCCACATTTCCGGTGAGCTGGGACCAGGCATCCGCCATGTACACTGCGGCCGCCTCGTGCCGAACATGGACCAGTTCGATGCCGCTATCGATGCAAGCATCGAATATCGGCATGATCTGATTACCCGAGAGGGTGAAGACGGTCTCAACGCCCGCGTCCTTCAACGTCTTTACAACCAGGTCGGCGCCTCTCATTGTGTTGATGCTCCTGTCATGGCGGCGTTCATTAAAAACAATTCATCGCGGCGGGGCGCCGCTCCTACAAGTCATATCAACTCGTCGTTGCGGTCATCGGTCTCGCCGAACCGGCTCAATGCCGGGGGTTTCAGGCCGGCATACAGGTTTTTGAGATTGGTGTTGATGATCTTTCCCTGTTGTTCGAAAAGACTGTTGCCCTCGAGGTCGCTTTCCACTAAAAACGGACCGAAGTTTTGCACTTCGAAAACCCACATCGCCTGGGCGTTGCCCAGCTCTTCGGCCCAGAAGACGCCGCGCACGGACTTGATGCCGCGGCCCAGCAGCGCGCCGGTGCCGTAGCCCACGGTGGTCAAATAGATCGCGCCGACCGGCACGAACAGCGTTTTGTAATCCTCGCTCGACATGCCGCCCTTGCCGATGATTATCCTGGCGCCGGACAATTCGAACCAGCGTTTCATCCACTTCGAAAAACGAAAGCTCGCCGTGGCGGTGACTCCACCGACGTTGCAGCTGCCGTCCGGTTCTATTGCCGCCGCCGGCGAGCAGTGGAAATTAACATTTCCAAGGCCGGGCAGGTCCACCGGAATCTCGAAGCCGTCCTCGATGACGCGTTTGTATACACCTTCGCGGCCGGTATAAACAATGCCATCCAGGTATACAATGGAACCGATCTTTAGGGCTGAGAGGTCTTCCTGGGTCGCCGGAAGCGTCAGCCGGACCTGTTGAAGTTCCTGATTCATTGCGACCATTCTATCGTCTCCCGCCGGCTGTATGCGGTAAACCATTTCGGATCGGTGCGATATTCTTCAGCGCCGTCGGCCTGGATGCGCACGGTGGCGCGCCGCGATGCGAGGCAGAAAGTATGCACGCTCATCGGCATGCCGCCGGTGTGGGTGAAACCAACCTCTATGTGCAGGTCGGCGACCATGGATGAGCCGACGAATCCCATCGGCCCCATGCCGATACTGTTGCCCAGCTCCTTGAGTTCCAGCTCGAGCTCGGCAATCTTGGGATCGGGATGACGATCTCCGACTACCCTCAGGCACGCGGCCTGCTTGCCGAGCACCATGCAGGTATCCTTCGAACCGCCGAGTCCGACACCAACAATGGCGGGCTGGCAGGCGAGGCCGCGTTTGCCGAAGGCGATGAGGACATCCAGCAGGAAACGCTTGATGCCGTCAATTCCGTCCCCCGGAAACAGCATCCTGTAGTCGCTGCCGAACAATCCGCCCTTGTGCACCGTGGTGATATCGATCCAGTCCGCGTCCGGTTCGAAACTCCAGTCTATCTCGGGCGCATTGATGCCGACGTTGTTGTTGAGGTCGGTCCGCCACAGCGGGTGTACGCGGTTGGGTCTCAACGGGATATCGTGGGTTGCCCGCGCGGTCGCGGATCTCAGGGCCCGCTCCAGAGCGACGAATCCACCCTCTATACGGGCCTCGTTGCCGACCTTGACGAAATAGCGGGGTAAACCGGTGTCCGCGCACATGGGCCGTCGATCGGTGGATGCCGCGGCGTAATTGTCAATCATTGTCTGGAGCACGAAGCATGACAGCGGATTTTTTTCGCGGTCGGCCATTGCGGAAATGGAATTACGATAGTCCTCCGGAATATCGATCGCCGCCCTGGCCATGATGTTGTAGGCGGCATTCTCGATGTCCGCGGTTTGGATCATGCTCATCTTATCCGTGCACTCCTTCCGGTGACTCCGGTATCAGGGTTTGCCCCGGCCTGACCAGTGAAAAATCGACTGGTTCTGTGTCGGCCATAATGCTCTCCCCCGCGCGGTGGACCACCGTAAAGTAGGACGATTCCAGATCGCCTTCCCCGGTAAAATCTTCCCGAAAATGTGCACCACGTGAATTCTCCCTGGACCGTGCCGCGGCCGCAATCAGTTCCGAAATGTCCAACAGGCTGCGCAAATTCAACCAGTCATGCCACGTCACGTTGAAAATCCGGCCATCGCCGACGCCGGTGCGCAGCAGTTCGGCCCTGACTTCGCCGATCTGCTCGATCGCCCGGCGGATGCCCCGGCCAGTCCGTACCACGCCGACATTGTCCCACATGATGTTCATCAAATTCTCTCGCAGGGCATTGATATCACCCCCGGACTGATGAAAGGGATGACACGCCCGCTCGATTTCAAACTCGATCCTGTCGCTGTCCGGATCCTGAAGTGCACCGCCATCTTGATTGACACATGCCGCCATGGCGTCACCGGCGACGCCGCCGTATACGGTCGAGTTTGCCACGCCGTTGCCGCCAAGTCGGTTGGCACCGTGGATTCCCCCTGCATCCTCGCCGGCAACGAACAGCCCCGGCACGCTGGTTGCCGTATTGATGTCACAGCTGATTCCGCCCATAAGGTAATGAGCTGTAGGTACCACTTCGACCCTGCCGGCGGCAAGGTCGAATCCACAATCCTCACAGCGCTTTACCATGCCCTTGAATTTGTCTCTCACCACGTCCGGGCCAAGGTGACTCATGGAAATGTACACTCCGCCACCGGGGGTCGTGCGGCCGCTGCGCATTTCCGCATATAGGGCTCGGCTGACGATGTCACGCGTGGCCCGTTCTCCATCCGCATCGTAGTCGAACATGAAGCGGTCACCGCCGCCGTTCAGCAGATAGCCTCCGGCGCCGCGCAGACCTTCTTCGAGAACCGTACCCGTCATGCGGGTATGGGGTCCGGCCAGGAGGCCGGTCGGGTGGAACTGGACCATTTCCATGTCGCGAAGCCGAAGGCCGTAGCGAAAGGCCATGGCCAACCCGTCCATTGATTTGTCCCCGGACGGGGTGTGGTATTTGTACATGGTCGGGCCGCCGCCGGTTGCCATCAGCACGGCGCGCGCCCGCACGAATCGAAACACACCGGAGCGCATGTCGGCCATGAGGACGCCGCACAGCCCGTCGCCTGTCTTGTCCGGTATCAGCGCCAGAGCCCGGTGCTCTTCCATCATTTCGACGGGCAGGGCTCGGACCTGTTCCATCAGGCGGTTGATGATTTCGATCCCGGTAAGGTCGCCTTTGTGGACGGTTCGGTCGAAAGTCTGCCCTGCGAAGGCTTTCTGGTGCAGCGATCCGTCGCTGTTTCGATCGAAAAAACACCCCAGTTCGTTTTCCAGTTCACGTACCCGCGTGACCGCCGTCTGGCAAAGTTTCCAGGCCAGCTCCTGATGCGGCAGCCACTTGCCGCCTTGAATGGTGTCCATGAAATGGCGCTCCACGGAATCTCCGCTGCCGAGTGCGACGTTGTAGCCGCCCTGGACCATGCGCGTGCAGCCGCACTTGCCCATGAGGCCCTTGACCACGACCGTGACCCTGCGGTCGGGGGCCGCTTTTTTAGCGTGCAGCGCGGCGAACAGACCGGCGCCCCCGGCGCCCAGGATCAGGATATCGGTATCATACCGCTCGCAGTTCATCGTCCAGCGAGTCAGATGGATTTGAGCAGAAACAGCAGGGCGATGAATACGGACAGCGCGGCAGCCAGTGCTGCAAAGGTCTTCTGCGCGGGATTCCAGGGCAGGAATTCGAGCGCCAGCAGGCGCAGTCCGCCAAACAGGTGCAACGCCAGAAATAGCACCAGGCCGAACTCGGCGACCTTCAGCATCGGATGCTCTGTCCAGCGCAGGAAAGTGTCCAGTGTCGCGGTGTCGTTGAGTGCCAGGCCAAGGACGTAAAAATGAAATGGCAGAAACAGGGCAAGGCCGATACCGGATACGCGGTGTACGAGTGCGGCCAGCCACAGGGAATGTTTCTGGTGGGG
>CAMYOI010000270.1:2012-7739 GCA_947259955.1 uncultured Gammaproteobacteria bacterium | reverse complement strand
GATTCAACCACAATTGATACAATGAGTTTGTCTACAACTTGTTGAATCAAAAAGGAGAATCAGGCCATGGCTCATTGTAATACGATCTTGTTTCAAATAGTGAATACTCCACCGGCTAAAGCCCATGTCGTTACACACAAGTTCAACTGGACACAGGCGGATTAAATTGATATAGAGGTCATTGGGCCGAATAGAGCGGAGTTATCCGATGACAAATAGACTTCCTAAGCAGTTGTGTGGAGCGCCATTTTCGCCGAATAAATTGGCAAAGATCAAGCGCGAGATTGGTATATCAGGGTCATTGTCTCGAGCGGAGATTGCCCGTAGGGTGTGCGAGGTACTCAACTGGAAAGACGCATTGGGCAGGCCGAAGGCGATGAGCAGTCGTGTGGCGCTGTTGCGGTTACACCGGGCGGGTCATATCGATCTGCCGGCCCCTCGCAATGGTAACGGGAATAACAAGCCCTTAATGCGACAACGTCAGTTTCCGGTCGAATATCCGATAAGCGTGCCGGTTGAGGAGTTAGCTGGGTTATTCCTGGAACGGGTCGAGGAACGCGGGCAATCGGCCCTGTGGAACGGAATGATTGATCGCCACCACTATTTGGGGTATCAGCGCTTGGTTGGTGCCCAGTTGCGATATCTAATCCGCCATGATGGGGGTCTGTTGGGAGCGATGGGTTGGGGTGCGAGTGCCTGGACAGTCAAGTCGCGAGATCAATGGATTGGCTGGGACCCTGGGGTGAGGGAGCGCAACCTTGGGAAGGTCTTAAACAATACCCGTTTTTTGGTATTGCCGTGGGTGCGGATAAAGAATCTGGCTTCCAAGGTGTTGGCGATGAGTGCCCGGCAGGTAGTGCAGGACTACGCACGGGACTATGGTCAGCGTTTGGTCTTGTTAGAGACCTTTGTTGAGACGGGACGTTTTCGAGGCACCTGTTATCGTGCGGCGAACTGGGTGTATGTAGGGCGGACTCGGGGGCGGGGTAAATGCGACCGCTATAATCAGTGGAGTTTGCCGGTCAAGGATATCTATGTTTATCCACTGCGGCCGGACTTTCGTCAAGCGCTGGGGGTGCACTAATGGAGGCGTGGGTGACGCAAGAGACGGCGGCGGCGGATTTGGGAGATGCGCGGTTGAACCAAAGACTTGGTATCGTGCTCAACAGGCTGGGTGATAAGCCAAGTATCAGTATCCCTGCGGCCAGCAAGGGATGGGCTGAGATACAGGCGGCTTATCGTTTGTTCAGCAACGACAAAGTCAGCATGGACAAGATTCTCCATGCCCATGAGGCAGCGACGTTGGAACGGATAAAGTCCCGTTCTGTTGTACTGTTGATCAATGATACGACCCAGCTCAATTATGTTGTGGAGCGCAAAAAGGAAGGCCTCGGCACCATCAGAACACAAGAGCGTACGCGTTATCATCTTCACCCAACGATTGCGCTGACACCGGATCGGGTCTGTCTGGGTACAGTTAAAGCGAAATTCTGGCAACGGCCTGAACAGGGAGAGGGACATTTACGCAAACAAAAGGAGATCAAAGATAAAGAGAGTATCCGTTGGTTGGAGAGTTACGAGAAGGCCTGCGAAATCAGCCGGCGAGCACCGCGGAGCCTGATCGTCAGTGTCGGTGACCGGGAAAGCGACATCTATGAATATTACCAACTTTATGCGCAGCTAAATGATGGGGAACGGGCGCAATGGCTGATACGCGCTGCATGGGATCGACGTGTTACAACGGCACGGGGGAATAAAAGCAATCTGTGGGAAACGATGGCTCGGGCGCCAAAACGTGGCACAGAGAGTTTTGAGTTGCCGCCATCGGGTAATCGCAAAGCGCGGACAGTCACCCAGGTCATCCGTTCCAGGAGCGTGGTATTCGATGGTGTACAGCGCAAAGGGGGGCGGCTACCCCCGCTAAAGGTCAACGTAGTGTATGCAAAAGAGCAGAGGGCGCCGAAAGGGGAAAAACCCGTGGAGTGGATGCTACTAACCAGTGTACCGGTGGAGAGCTTCGAGCAATGCCAGGAGGTGATTCGTTGGTATACCTGTCGCTGGGAAATTGGCGTGCCCGGAGAAGGGCACATCATCCAGTCGGTGGAAGTCCGACCGAGGCCAAAAGACTCAGGCCTTGTAGCTTGGGAGGCACCGTGGCGCGAAAGCAAGACGGTGAAGCCCTCCAACCACGTACTCGATCTGGAGTACAGCAACGTACCAGGTTGTAACGTACAGTGAACGTAGAAGTAGCCTCGTCACACGAAACTCCGGTGGCCGAGACGGTCTATAACGCGCGAAGGCAGCAAGGGCCGATCGAAATGAGTCCGATACGGTGGTCCTCACCGGCGGGGTATCAGCGGCGACATGGTACGAAGGATGAAGTGTCAACCGGGGAAGCCCTCGGTGCCCGGCGAAGAAATCTCGCCGAGGAGGCCGGTCCTATAACCTTGAGAGGGAAATGGACAGGCAGGCACCAGGGTGGCGGATCGGGTCGTAATACTGATGATCGGCGTGCAGCAAAACGCGCTGGGAGGGAAGGGCCCGGACCGGTGGGTATTCCGTTGGACAAAGTGAGGCAGGGGTGAGATGACAAAGGCACCCATCAGTCTGCAGGATCTGAGGCGGCGGATATACCGGAAGGCGAAGTCTGAGAAGGCGCATCGCTTCTGGGGTCTTTATGCGCATATTACCAAGATAGAGACCCTCCTGGCGGCGTACCAACAGGCTAAGAGGAATGGAGGTGCCCCTGGCATCGATGGTCGGACCTTTGCGGATATTGAAACAGAAGGGCTGACCCCGTTTCTCGAAAGTCTGCGGGATGACCTCCAGACAGGCAGGTATCAACCCCAACCAAACCGACGGGTCGACATCCCCAAGGATAACGGCAAAGTCCGTGCACTTCAGATTCCCTGTATCCGCGATCGCGTGGTACAAGGGGCGCTGAAGCATATCCTCGAAGCTATCTTTGAGGCGGATTTTTGCCCGAACTCCTACGGGTTTCGGCCCAAGCGGTCACCACACCGTGCTCTGGCGGAAGTCAGGCGCAGTGTGATGCGGCGCATGTCCACGGTTATAGATGTGGATTTGAGCAGTTACTTTGACAATATCCGGCATTCGGTGTTGTTGGAGCAAATCGCCAAGCGGGTCCAGGACCCCCAGGTCATGCACCTGGTCAAGCAGGTTATCAAAGTCAGTGGGAGTGTGGGTATTCCGCAAGGAGGCCCGTTCAGCCCGCTGGCGGCGAATATCTATTTGAATGGAGTGGACTGGACTTTCGAGGCGATTCGTCGCAAGACCGCCGAAGGTTCCTTTGAGGCGGTGAACTATCACCGGTTCGCCGATGATATTGTGATCACCGTCAGCGGTCACTCCAGCAAGCGGGGCTGGGCCGAACGTGCCCTGCAACGCTTAAAGGAACAGCTTGTGCCTCTTGGGGTCGAGTTGAACCGGGAGAAGACCAAGGTGGTGAATGTCCTCAAAGGGGAGGCCTTCGGGTTTCTGGGGTTTGACCTGCGCCGTGAACCGAAGCGGAACGGGAACGGATACTTTATCAAGATGACACCCAGGAAGAAGGCCCGCAAAGCCATCAAGGCCAAGATACGTGACATCATAAGCCACGGGGGAGCTACCCCCGGCAAGGTACTGGTGGCACGCATCAACGCTGCGCTGGCTGGGTGGGTCAACTACTTCCGGGTGGGCAACAGCAGTCGTGCCTTCAGTGAAGTGCGCGATTATCTAGAGATGAAGATTCGGACCCTGCTGACGCGCAGGAAACGGCGGCGAAAGCGCAGTGTTGGCTGGCGGCGGTGGAGTAACGTCTATTTGTACGAAGTGCTCGGGCTGTTCTGGGATTGGATAATTCGTCCTCTCCCGAGCCCGGATGCCTGGGCGTGAAAGTGTCTGCCAGACGCGACAATACACATAACCCTTCCGGTGAAGCCTGCTGGGTGAGCCGCTTGAGGGAAAACTTCACGAGCGGTTCTTATGGGGAGGGGCTGGAAACGGAATCACGGAACACCCTAAACGGGCACGAAGGGGGAAACCCCGGATTACAGCCAAGGGTGTTCCTTCGGATTACCGCGCCAGTCCTTTACCCGACAACTGTTTTTCGATGGCCTGTCATTATGCACTCCTTCGTATGTTATTGAATTTCAAGGGTCAGCTGATTCGAATCGACTGTTTGCGGACCTTTCGATGAATCAGATGCTGCCAGGAAATTGTCAACGTCGTCTTTGCGTAAAATCCAGGGCGCATTCGGGCAAGCGTGTGTAGCCGGCAGGTGTTTATGACGAATCATACGCAATACCGTAGTCGATGATACACCCAGTATCGTCGCCACTTCGCTGACGGTCAATTCACCACGGGCTTGCCGGTCTTCCTCGTTATAGACTGGAATCGCGTAATTATGGCGAAGCGTACAGACACGACGCGCTGTCCATGTTTTGTCATGCGCCGTGCGACGACCGATGCGATTGAGAATCGAGGCAATCATTGGGTCCGGTTGTATCTTCGCCAACGAACGAATCAGCTCGACCGTGTCAGTCTCGGTGACATAGCGGTGCGGACCTGTCCGCACCTTCTGGAACTGAACCTCAGTATGATCACCACCCTGCCAATGCAGCACGAGGTGAATGGTCTCGCCCTCAGAACGGGCGATGATTTCCTTCAACACGGCGCGCAGAATACGCTTTTTGAATGCTGGCGCACTGTCAGAGTGATGCCAGAGTTGCGGCAAATCTTCCGCCAACGCCAAGAGTTCTTCCCGGGTCGAGGCGCTCAATGGACCGGGCTGTTCTCGCTTCAGTACAGCGAGTTCCTCTTCCAGCTGCTCTTGTACTTGCAGCGCGTTATTCCAGCGTCTTTCCAACTCTGCCGCCACCAACCGGTTAGTACAATCCACCGTGTCATATTGGCGTTGTGCTCGCACCACCTCATAGCGTGCCTGTTCCAGGGCCAGCTTCTTTTGATGAAGCCGCTCATCGCTGTTACCCTGCATATCCTCTATGGCCTGAAGCGCTGCTTGCATGCCCAGTGGCTGGATAGCCTGCAGGACTTGATCGGAAACCAGGCGATCAGCTCGCAAGCCACCGAACATGATGCAGCAGGTGGTGTCGCGATGGAGAATGTAGTTTCCACACTGATAGCGAATGACGGTGGGACCGGGATACTGGGCCAGCAACTTGGCGCCGCAATGGCCGCAGCGCAACAATCCCGACAGCAATGCACCACCGCGCTTGACCGACCCTTGGACCATGGCTCCTTTCCCATTGGCATTGTTGGCAATCAAGGTCTGATTGCTTTGGAATTCTTCCCAGCTAATGTAGCCGTCATGGTGATCGGTAATCAAGACGGTCCAGTCCTCACGCCGCTGTTTGCTGCGCACGATGCGTTTACGCCCCTGCTCGAGACGCACAGTCGCCTTGGTACGGCCATGGGCGTACGCTCCCGCATACATCGGGTTTTTCAACAGGCTCAGCAGGGCGTGATAGCGTGGGGGTTTCCAGACGATTGGCGGCGGGCTTCCTGCGCCTCCAATCGCCGGCATTTTGATCTGTTGCTGATCGAGCCAGAAATACAGCTTGCGCACACTCCCCAGCTCGGCAAATTTTCGAAAGACCAGCTCGATAGCAGCGCGGACACGTTGATTGGCATCCTTGTCGACGCGATTGTCGGCAGCGCGCGCATAGCCAATGGGGATTCGTCGGAACAACTCACCACGTTGGGCCT
>CAMYOI010000270.1:0-1917 GCA_947259955.1 uncultured Gammaproteobacteria bacterium | reverse complement strand
ACGCTGCAGAACTCCAGCAGTGTGTGCCAGTCACGGCCGTTTCGCGCCAGACGCGAGGCTTCGATGCTGAATACCGCACCCACAGCACCTTCGCACAACATGGCAAGCAAACGCTCGAATCCGGGACGATGTGTACCCGAGCCCGAGCTACCCAGATCATCATCAATGACCTCAACCTCTTCCCAGCCCAGGGCCCTGGCGTGATCGGCCAAGGCGTATTGCCGGTGCTGGCTTTCTATATTGTTCTGTACCTGGCCCTGAGTAGATTGACGGATGTAGATGCAGGCCCTGCGGGCCAAATGCTCAGCGCTGATCTTGGTCATCGCACACCTCCGCTTCGATGGCCTTTGCCAGTGCCTGCATCCACTGCACCAACAACTGCGTCACCGTTTGCTGCACTCCCTCCTCCAGTGGAGGTAGGTGACTGGTGTCGTCGTCGAACAGGTTCCTTTGTCGTATCCGATGGTGCCGCATGATGTTCTCCTTCAGGGTTACCTAAATCCATGGAGGATAAACAGGTTGCGATCAAACGGCGAAGCTCAAGCAGCGTGCCAAGTGGCAAACAAGGGTGACAGACGATTTCGGCCAGCGCTGCCGCGGGCTCCGACATCCACGCTGGAAAGGACAACGGCGTGCCATCGGTACGTCGTACGATGTAACATGCTTCTTCGTGCACGTAATGCCGTCGAATTACCGGAAAGCTTTCACCGAACAGGGGGTGAAAACGGTATCGGACCGTCACTTCCGAGGGATAGGGTTTATGGGCAGTATGTCGCTTATTTGTTCAAATGGATCAAACAACATCTTCGTATCAAGTCTTTCTTCGGCACTTCAGAGAACGCCGTGAAATCGCAAATCTGGATCGCCGTATCCGTATACGTCCTGGTTGCCATCATGAAAAAGCGACTCGACCTCTCTACAAGCCTTTATCAAATATTACAGATCCTGAGCCTGACCATGTTTGAACGAATTCCATTGAATCAACTACTTAGCCAACCCAACATTGACGAATTTCAAATCAGCTCCAGTAACCAGTTGAATTTGTTCGAATAAACTTGGGACACTACTGATTTCAAATGAAGAGGAAACACGATGAGGATATCTTAGGAACAAGCCAAAGAGATGGCAGAAAACTATACGAAAGCCTGGTGTTCGCATGATCCCAATGCGGTAGCTTCATTTTATGCGGAGGATGGGCGCATCGTAATTAACGGTGGAGAGCCCTATTAAGGCAGAGCAGAAATAGCTGCGATGGCAGAAGTGATATACAATGATTTCCCAGATCTAATTTTGTGGATGGATGACATTAGGAGTTCCGTTACTCACGCTGTTTATCGATGGACGCTTGAAGGGACAAACTCGGGTCCTGGTGGAACCGGAAATCGTGTTGTAGTTAGTGGATGGGAGTACTGGCGTTATTTGGAGGATGGATTAGTAGCCGAATCAGCCGGACACTTTGATGCCGAGGGTTATCAAAGACAGGTCGATGGTGAATAAAATGCAAGCACATGCAGTCGGATCGGTCTACGGCCGGCCGCTGATGCGAAGCGTTATGTGGCCATCTAGGAAATCTCTATTTCCACTTCGAAAAGGTGAATTCGAATGTGGAACTTTAATTATTATTCACCAATAAGATTGAGAAATTGAAAATGAGCAAAGGTACAGTTAAGTGGTTCGATGCAGGCAAAGGCTATGGTTTTATCACGCCCGAGGATGGAGGAAAAGACCTCTTCGTTCATCATTCAGAAATTAAAAGCGGTAGCGATTACGCAACGCTTAATGACGGCCAGAAGGTTGAGTTTGAAATTGGTCAAGGCCAGAAAGGCCCCTGCGCAAATAGCGTTGTGCCTATCTAAAATGGGGCGCACATAACAAGCGCATGCAGACGGGCTAAGGCAAGCTATAGCTTGCCTTAGC
>CAMYOI010000269.1:10430-16158 GCA_947259955.1 uncultured Gammaproteobacteria bacterium | reverse complement strand
CACATCGGGCACGGCTCAAGCGTTACATATAACGTAGACTCCGGAAGCCGGTAGTTGCCCAGCGCCCTTCCCGCCTGGCGCAACGCAATCATTTCCGCGTGGGCCCCGGGGTCCGCCGAGCCGATTGGGCAATTGAAGCCCTCACCGATCAGGTCGCCATCTCTAACCAGGACAGCCCCAACCGGAACCTCGCCTTTGTTCCGCGCCTCCCGGGCGAGCAGAATGGCTTTGCGCATCCAGCGCTCGTCCGTTACTCCCACTCGATGGTTGCCGGAGGTTTGCTGGACACATCGTAAACCACCCGACTGATGCCTGGAATTTCATTGATGATGCGGTTCGAAATGTGCGCCAGCAGTTCGTAGGGCAGCTGGGCCCATCGCGCCGTCATGAAATCCACGGTTTCAACCGCCCGCAGCGCTATGACGTACTCATAGGCGCGGTTGTCGCCCACCACGCCGACCGACTTGACGGGCAGAAAAACCGCGAAAGCCTGGCTGACCCGATCATACCAATCGTTGTCGCGTAGTTCCTGCAGGTATATCGCATCCGCCGCCCTCAGCAACTCCGCATATTCCTTGTTGACGCTACCCAGGATTCGTACCCCGAGTCCAGGACCCGGGAACGGGTGCCGGTGGACAATATGCCCCGGCAAGCCGAGTTCGATGCCTACTCTCCTCACCTCGTCCTTGAAAAGTTCACGCAGGGGTTCGAGCAGTTTGAGTTTCATTTTTTCCGGCAGCCCGCCCACGTTATGGTGCGATTTGATCACTTTGGCCTTGCCCGAATCCGCGCCCGCAGACTCGATGACGTCAGGGTAAATGGTCCCCTGCGCGAGCCACCGCACCTGTTCGAGCCTGCCCGCCTGCGCGTCGAAAACGTCTATGAATGCCTTGCCGATGATCTTTCGTTTCTGCTCCGGGTCCGAAACGCCCTCGAGTGCGTCCAGAAACTGTCGTTCCGCGTTGACTCGAACGACGTCCATGCCCTGGAAGTTCCTAAACGTCCGGATCACCTCGTCCCCCTCGTGCAGTCTGAGCAGCCCGGTATCGACAAAGATGCATTTCAATTGGTCGCCTACGGCCCGGTGCAGCAACGCCGCTACCACCGAGGAATCGACGCCGCCTGATAGCCCCAGGACAACCTGGTCGTCGCCGACCCGTTCACGGATAGATTCGATGGCATCCTCGATGATGTTGCCGGGGGTCCAGCTGTTGCCGCATCGGCAGATATCGTGGACGAAGCTCATGATGATTTCCGGGCCGTAGAGAGTCTGCGTTACTTCGGGATGAAACTGCACCCCGTAGAATCGACGATCATCATCAGAGATCGCGGCGAGCGGCGAGTTTGCCGTGGACCCGGACGCCATAAAACCGTCGGGAAGTTCGATCACCTTGTCGCCGTGGCTCATCCAGACATCGAAGTCCCGGGTGCCGGATTCGCGAATCGGCCTGAACAACGCGCCGCTGTCCGTGATCTCGATACTGGCGTGACCATACTCGCGTTTTGCGGAGATTTCGACGACACCGCCGAGCGCGTCAGCCATGCACTGCATGCCATAACAGATCCCCAGTATCGGGACGCCCAGGCCGAAAAGCCCTGGGTCCGGTCTCGGCGTGTGGTTCTCCGTAACCGTGGCCGGCCCCCCGGACAGAATGATTCCCTTCGGCTCGAACGCCCGGATGTCGTCAAGACTCAAATCGTAGGGCCGTATTTCGCAATACACCCCAGCCTCCCGGACCCGGCGCGCGATGAGCTGGATATATTGTGCACCGAAATCAAGCACCAGGATTCGATCACTGTGTATATTGGACATCAGGGATCGCCGCGGTTACTTGCTGATCTGGTAGTTGGGCGCTTCCTTCACGATGCTGACGTCGTGAACATGGCTTTCAGTGATTCCGGCATTGGTAATGCGAACGAATTCCGCGCGCGTTCTCAACGCATCCAGATCGGCGCTGCCGGTATAACCCATACTGGCCCGCAGCCCCCCCATCAACTGGTCGATGATGTTGATCAACGCGCCCTTGTAGGGAACGCGGCCCTCGATACCCTCGGGTACGAGTTTCTGCGGCGATTCCGTGCCTTCCTGAAAATAGCGGTCTTTGGAGCCGGTTTGCATTGCCCCGAGGGAACCCATGCCGCGGTAGGACTTATAGGAGCGTCCCTGATAGATTTCTATCTCTCCCGGCGCCTCGTCGGTACCGGCCAGCAGGCTGCCCAGCATGACGCTGTGGGCGCCAGCGGCGATGGCCTTGGAAATATCACCGGAAAACCGGATGCCGCCGTCGGCTATGATCGGCACCCCGGTGCCTTCCAACGCGCCCGCGACGTCGGATATCGCCGTCACTTGCGGCACGCCGACGCCGGCAACCATCCTGGTGGTGCAGATCGATCCAGGACCTATGCCGACCTTCACGGCATCCGCACCCGCCTCGGCGAGGTCTCTGGCGGCATCCGCCGTGGCGATGTTTCCCGCAATCACCTCGGTATCCGGGTAGGTCTGCTTGATTTTCGCGACGCGCTGCAATACGAGGTTCGAGTGACCGTGGGCCGTGTCGACCACGATGACATCCACTTCGGCACCGATCAACCGCTCGACCCGCTCATCCGCATCGGCGCCGACGCCGACCGCCGCACCGGCGAGCAGCCGCCCCTGCTCATCCTTGCAGGCGTGCGGGTGTTCGGTGGATTTCTGAATATCCTTGACCGTAATCAGACCGCGAAGATTAAAATCGTCGTCCACCACCAGCACCTTCTCGATCCTGTTTTCATGAAGGAGCGCCTTCACATGATCACGGGATGCGCCCTCCTTGACCGTGATCAGCTTATCCTTGCCCGTCATGACTTTGCTGACGGGTGCATCGAAACGGGTCTCGAAGCGAAGATCCCTGTGGGTCACGATGCCGGCCAGTTTGTCGTCCTCGATCACCGGAACACCGGAAATACGGTGGTACCGCGTTAAATCGAGCACTTCCTGTATGGTCGCGCTGGCGGAAACCGTAATGGGGTCGACGATGATCCCGGCTTCGTGTTTCTTGACATTCCTGACTTCAGCCGACTGCTCCCCGGGCGTGAGATTTCGATGAATCACGCCCAGGCCACCCTCCTGGGCCATGCATATCGCCATCGCGGACTCCGTCACGGTGTCCATGGCGGCGGAAATGAGCGGGATATTGAGATTAAACCGGCGAGTCAAACGGGTTGCAAGACTGACTTCCCTGGGCAAAACATTCGAGGCCGCGGGAACGAGGAGTACGTCGTCGAAGGTAAAGGCGTGTTTGATATTTTCCATCGGCGAATTATACGGATCAAAAAAAAGTTTTCCACACTCGAGCGTGTATTTCTCTCTCTGGAAATACGAGCTGACCAATAGGCAGCTATGACAAAATTGCTTATGATCCGCATTGAAACAATAGCGCGCCCCTACTCAGACCCGACGAGGCATGATGCGAGAATTTCCGACGGCTCAAACCGCCAACGGCCCGCAGCGAGAGATCTATACTGTCGAGAGGCTCAACAAGACGGCCCGGGCGCTGCTGGAAAGCTCGTTCCCGCAGGTTTGGGTGGAAGGCGAGGTTTCCAACCTGTCGGCCCCCGGCTCGGGCCACCTGTATTTCACGCTGAAAGATGATTTAGCACAGGTCAGGTGTGCCTGGTTCAGAAGCAGGCGCGCCCTGTTCGACTACTCGCCCGCGGACGGAGAACATGTGCTGATTCGGGCGCGCCTGACCGTTTATGAATTGCGCGGCGACTTCCAGCTCGTGGTCCAGTACGTCGAACCCGCCGGGGAAGGCGCCCTTCGGATGCGGTTCGAGCGGTTGAAACAATCGTTGCAGGCGGAGGGTTTGTTCGATTCAAGCCGTAAGAAGCACCTGCCCCGGATACCCGCCAGGATAGGCGTCATTACTTCCCCGGACGGCGCCGCGGTGCGCGACATCGTCACCACCTGCCGCCGGCGATTTCCGGCAGTACCCCTGGTGATCTATGCCACCCCGGTGCAGGGCGAGCAGGGCACCGCCGGTGTGATCCGGGCACTTGACCTTGCACAGCAACGATGCGAGTGCGATGTGTTGATCCTGGCGCGGGGCGGCGGATCACTCGAGGACCTCTGGGTGTTCAACGAGGAGGGCGTGGCGCGAGCCATAGCAAATTGCTCGATTCCCGTGGTTACCGGTATTGGTCACGAGACCGACACCACTATTGCTGATTTCGTGGCGGACCAGCGAGCGCCCACGCCCACCGCCTCGGCGGAGATTACCGTCCCGGATGCCGCACAGCTGCTGCGGCAGCTCGATGGGACGCTATCGCACCTTGTTAACGGTATTTCCAGGAAAATCGAGCAGGAGGCGCAGCGCAACGACATTTACGCGCATCGATTGATTCACCCCACCCGCCGATACCCGCAGGCGAGACACCGGTTCGAAATGCTTTTCGGTCGACTCGATGCCGCCATGAGAAGCGCCCTGGCGCAAAACGCACGGAGTCTCAAATCCGTATCGCAAACGCTGGTTCAGCACGGCCCGTATAACAGACTGCAGAACGCAGCCTGGCGATTGCAGGGTGCCAACCAGCGATTCGCCTCACTGGCAGGGCGCATCACGAACCCCATGCGGCAAAGACTCACTAATTCGTCCAGCCGGCTCAACACCGTAAGCCCCCTGGCAACGCTGGACCGCGGCTATGCACTGGTGACGGACGATAAGGGCCAGGTCGTGACAAATTCGACCCAGGTCGAAATCGATGACCCTGTCGATGTCAGACTTGCCCGCGGGCAACTTCTGTGTCGCGTGGATAAAATCAAGCCGTGATCGAATGGCACAAAACCTTCGCGGCGTGCTGCTTGCTGGGCCTCACCACGATAGTCGCTTCTGCCGCAGGCCGGGCGACCCAGTATCCGGTGCATCAGCCGGTACCGGGTGGTATCGCGGTCATCGAAATCGGGCGCACCTTCGGTGATGGTTATGAGGCCCGTTTCGGGCGCAGGCCGATACTGGTTCTCGAGCGAAATGGCGTCTGGTTCGGTGTGGTTGGCATAGGCCTCGACACCCCGCTTGGCAACTATCTGATTACGGTCAAAACCCCCGAGAACGGGTCGAGCCTGGGATTTTACGTCAAGCCCCACAGCTACCCATTCAAGGACGATTTCTCGGAACTTGGCGTTCCCGACGACCTGAACATTTCGCTGACCTGGCGTTCCGTCCTGGATGCTTCGTTTCCCCTGATCAGCCCCGTTAAGGGCACCCGCGTAGAAAAGTTCGGCAGCCGCTATGAGGCTGGAAAGGACGCAAAATCCGTGCAGTGGGCCGTGCTGAGCGACATCGAGAACAACGTGGTGGTTGCGCCGGGTGGGGGAACCATCGTCGACGTATTGAACAACGATGGCATCAATTATTTCCTGACCATCGATCACGGCATGGGCCTATTCTCCAGCGTCGGGCCGGTTCGAAAAATTGGCAAGGAAACCGGACAGCCGGTAAAAAAAGGGGAAGCACTCGGGAAACTGGGCATCGATACCGTCAGGCCCCACACGCTTTACTGGCAGGTCTCGCTCAACGGCGTTGCCATAGACCCGGAGCTTGTTTCGGACCAACTGCAGGGACCTAAATCGGACTAGCCTGCAATATACGGGCTAGCCCGCATTTCTCACCAGGCGGCTATGGAATCTCGTTAAGCATTGCAAACATTGAGGTCTATGGATTTGTCCAAATAACAGTGTGTCTTGGAAACG
>CAMYOI010000269.1:3134-10418 GCA_947259955.1 uncultured Gammaproteobacteria bacterium | reverse complement strand
CGATCCATAGCACCGGCTATGCATCTCACTCCAGCCCGGCGTTCATCGGCACCTGTCCTGCGCAATCGCTCGGGATCCTGGTGAGAAATGCGGGCTAGGCGTCGGTGATGATGCGAGCCGCGATTGATCGGCCCAGGGCGGGCCTCCTACAATCTCCATTCGCTAGAATTTAGTTTGTGACAGATCCGGTGGTGCGCGGCGCAATGCGAAGACGACACCGCCCAGCAGGCCCTGGATGATGACGAAGGTAAATGCAACCCAGGCAAGCACCAGCGCCTGTTCGCTGCTCACGCCAAACAGACCCGCAAAATACACGAAGGCCACCTCCCGTACGCCGATGGCGTTGATGGAAATAGGCAACATCGTAATCATCAAGACACAAGGGATCACTACGCAAACCTCGAAGAACGACAGATCGATGTTGAGAGCCAGGCAGACCAGCCAGAAATGAAGAATCACGTTCAGCTGTAGCATCAGCGAGAATAAGAGCGCCCTGAAAAGAATCCGGTTGTGTTCGTAGTAGGGCCCGAATGCATCCAGGATCTTAGCCATCGTTTTTTGGGCAAACAAGGGCAGATAGCCAAGCAACCGGCGCACCGTCGAGATCACGCTGAGCACCAGTGACCGCGGTCTGCCCATTATGAACATGGCCATGACGACTCCGATACCCAGGACCACGAGGATCGGCACGTACAAGGCCGACTGGGAGCGGATTTCCGCGCTGACAAGCACCGCGACGGTAGCCCAGATTATCAGCGCCATGACACCGAGGAAGCGATCCACCAGCACGACCGATACCGCGCCCGCCTTGTCTCTGGCGATCCGCCACACGTCGTACATTCGGGAGATATCGCCACCGATGGTCGACGGCAGGAAATTGTTGAAAAAAATACCGACCATGAAAGACTGCACCAGGACCCCCAGCGGCGGCCACACCCCGTGAATCGAAATCAGCAGTCGCCATCTTATCGCGGTCAGCAGGTAGCCCACGAAATACAGGCTGAACGCCAATACCAGGACGTAGATATTGGACCGGCGCAGGACTCCCGCCACCTCCGAAAAATCGACGTCCCTGACGATCCAGGTTACCAGCGCAACGGAGACGGCCAGCTTGAATGAGAATATGAGGGCTTTTAAAACCTTAGCCTTCCTATGAGAGTCAGGGATTTTCGGCAAAGCGCATTTTGATCGTGCGGGCCGGAACGCCGGCACTGACGCTGTTGGGTTCGAGGTCACGCGTCACCACCGCACCCGCCGCGACCACCGCGCCGCTATTCACGGTGACGCCACCAATTACGTTGACCGCCGCACCCAACCAGACATCGCTCTCAACGACGCATCCGCCGTCCGCCGCGATGCCCTGCTGCCGGATCGGCACATCGGCGCGGTCGATGTTGTACGATCCTCCGCCGACGAGGTAGCAGCGCGGCCCGACTATGGTGTCATTGCCGATAGAAACCGGACAATTATTGGTGGACTGAATAATAGTCTGTGCACCAAGACCGACATCGTCGCCGATATGCACCGTGCCCTGCTTGCAGGAGATCATCGTATTGTTCGCCAGCATGACGTCGTTGCCCAGCCTGATGACTTCCTCGGAGTCTACGTTGCGCGCATCCAGGATAACGCCCTCGCTGACCACCACCCGGTCACCCAGATGCATCCTGTGCGGGTGGCGCAGCGTCACGTTGCAGCCAAATACGACACCCGTGCCGCATGACCCGAACAGCCGTCGCCAGAACGTCTTTCTGAGCCACAGCCCGAGCGCACCCGGGATGTAGGTCAACCAGGCGCAAAACTCGAAATAGACGGTTGCCGGGAAACCGCCACGGCCGACCACGACTTTCTGATAGCGCATCAGGGCGGAACCCCCTGAAGTAACCGCCGCGTGCGTCTTTTGGCCGTGATTGTCCATTTCCTGATCGTCAGTCCTGCATCAGGGACGCAGTGAAGTCCTGCATGTCGTCGACGCTCATGCCCTCGAAATATTGCCGATACCAGAACTCCAGATTCAACAGGATCCATAGCCTGAAATTGTGATCCGTGGTCCCCGAGAGGTGTTCGTCCAGCAGCGTGTCGATGGCGCTCTGCTCGAACCAGCCCTGTTCCACGAACCTCGACTGTTTGAACAAATTGCGCAACAACTGCGCCAGGTCCGTGCGCATCCAACGCGCAATCGGAAATCCGAATCCCTGTTTGCTGCGATCAATCAACTCCCCTGGCAGGTACCGCCCGGCAACTTCCTTCAGCCCGTGCTTGAGCCTCGAGCCTTTGAGTTTGAGCCTGCCCGGCATCGCCGCCGCGTACTCCGTCAGGCGGTGATCCAGCAGCGGCGCGCGGCTTTCCAGCGAATGGGCCATGGTCATCCGGTCCGCGATCACCATCAGATGATCCGGCATGCGGGTCATCAGGTCGGTGTACAGCATCCGGTCCACCAGGTCCTCGGCGTTTCCGGCATCGAAATAGTCCAGGATCTTGCGGTCGGAGTTTTCCACCTCGATGTTGTCGATTGCGGGCCTGGTGAACAGCGAATGCTTCATCTCCTGCGTGAACCTGAGAAAGCTCAGGCTGTAAGCGTACCGGTGTCCGCGTTCATAGAGCGAAACGTCGTTCAACCATCGCGCTTTTTGCGCCAACGTCTTGTAACCGAACGACTCGGGCACGAGGCGCACGAGCCGGCTCATAACATGAGCCCTCAGCCATCTGGGCAATATAGCGTAGATATCGGCGTAGCGCTGGCCCGCGTAGCGATCGTACCCTGCAAAATTTTCGTCACCCCCGTCCCCGCTCAGGACGACCTTGACCGTTTCACGCGCAAGACGGGATACCAGATAGACTCCCACACCATACGGGTCGGAGGGCTCGTCCATATGGCTGATCATCTTCGGGATCAGGTGGATCATGTCGGCGGAAACGACTTTTTCGTGTCCTTCCAGTCCATATCGTTCGACCACCATCCGCGCATAGGGCAATTCGTTGAATGACTGCTCCTTGACGCCGATGGAAAATACGGGGACGGGGCCGTTGTCGGTGTGGTGTGCCATCATCGCCGCGATGGTGCTGGAGTCGATGCCTCCGCTCAGGAATGCACCCACCCGTACGTCGCTCAGCAGGTGGGAGCGCACGGACTCGTCGATGACATCGTGCAGGCCGTCGATGATCTGCTCATCCGTTCCCGGGTGCTTGTGGCCGAATCGCAGTTCCCAATAGCGCTCGACGCGGCTCGTTCCATTCTGCCAGACCAGCATGTGGGCGGCGGGCAGCTTCCTAACGCCCTTGAAAAAAGACAGCTCGTCCGGCACGAAGCGCATCGACACATAGTGCCAAATCGCTTCCAGGTCCGCGCCGGGTTCGATCCAGGGCGTCGCGAGCAGCGCCTTGACCTCGGAAGCGAAACAAAAGACACCTGGCCAAGGTGATCCCGCGCCAGAATCAGCTTCTTGTGGCGCTGGTCCCAGATCACGAACGCGAACATGCCCTGCAGGTAGTCGACGCACCTCTCGCCGAATTCCTCGTACAGGTGCAGTACCGTTTCCACATCCGTCGCCGTCTTGAAATGATAACCCTTATCCTCCAGCGACTTTCTAAGATCAGGGCTGTTGTAGATTTCACCATTGCAAATCAGAACCACGTCTTCCGTCTGATTCGTAATCGGTTGACGTCCGGTCTCGAGATCGATGATGCTGAGACGCCGCTGCCCCAGCGCAATGTCGTCGTCGTAAAAAAAGCCCGAATCGTCCGGCCCCCGGTGAACGATCGTATCCGTCATGTGTTTGATGACATCACGGCGGCCGTCACCGCCTCCCAGAATTCCTGCTATTCCGCACATGGTATCGGGGAATCCCTACAGGTATCCTTCAGACCGATACCACTCCGCCGTCAGGCGCAATCCCTCGTCCAGCCCGACGCGAGGCCGATAGCCCAGGTCCCGTTTGGCCTTGCTGATGTCGAATGCCCTGTTCTGGCGGTACCAGTCGACGCGCCGTGGAAAAATCGGCGGCGTCACCTTGAACGGCCTGCAAACCTTCTCCAGCACCTTCCCGGCAATACTGAGCGGCAGAAAAGGATAGTGCGGCAATCTGACCTCCTTGCCCAGGGCCTTCGCCACCCGCTTTACCAGGTCTTTTATTTCCACGTATTCCTCATCGGCGATGAGGTAGACCTCTCCGTCCCCGATCCCCGGCGCCATGACCTTCTCCAGCACGTCGACGAAATTATCGATGTACAGCGGGTGATATAGCGCCTTGCCGTCGCCGAATATCGGGAACACGCCCTTGTTCACCCTGCGAAAGATCATGCCGAATCTCTCCGGATCTCCCGGGCCGTAGATCGCGGCGGGACGAAGGACCAGCGTGCTGAATTCCGCGCCGTTCTCCGCCAGCACCAGCGGCTCGGCCTCGTATTTGGTGCGCTGATAATAATCCGCGGGCTTTATGGGTGCGGTCTCCGCCGCCGGCGGATCCTCGACGTTGCCGTGGACACCGCAGGTACTGCAATAGATAAATCGTTTGACCTTCTCCCGCTTTGCCGCCGCCAGCATATTGGCGGTGCCCTGTATGTTCACGTCCTCGTAATAGGTATCGGGCACATCCAGTTCCCGAAAGGCAGCCGCGAGGTGGTGCACCACATCGACGCCATCCACCGTCCTTTCCACCAGGCCGCGATCGGTCACGCTGCCTATGACGACCTCGACACCCCAGTCCCGTATTTCCTGGGTCTTGATTCCTTCCTTGTAGTCCATTGCGACCACCTGGTGACCATTGTCCACCAGCCTCCTGACCAACGCCTTACCGGTGAAACCCGTCCCTCCGGTTACCAAGACTTTCATTTAAACCTTCTCCAAATTCGTTTTTTGCATGCATTGTATACGCGCGGCAACGAACCGGTCACCGGGTCGCGTCACTGTCGTGATCTGGCATTCTGTCTTTGAGTAGCGATCTATAAATGTCGAATATCATTTCCACTCCCCTTTCCCAGGTGAGGTCGTGGAGGACTCGCTGCCTGTTGCGCTCGCCTTCCTGGCGTCGGACGTTTTCATGGTCGATCAAAAACTCGATGCGCGAGACAAAGCCCTCGATCGACCTGTCGGGAACGAGGTCCTGCTGCCGCCCCAGAAATTCGCGGTTGTTGGGGGATTCGAACGCGACTACCGGGAGCCCCGCGGCCATATAGTTGAGTATCTTCCCGCTGCCTTCGCCCGCGCCCGGCAGTTTTGGATCCAGACCGATATCCGCATCGGCAAGATAATCGGCAAGGTCCTCGTAGTTTACCCGACCCGTCAACACGCAGCGTTCGAGCAGTCCCTTGCCGTCCAGATACGCCGCGACCTCCTCCGTGGGATAGCCGATCAGCACAATTCGAACGGTGGGCCGCCTCGACAGCAACCGCTCGATGACCTCCAAGAGCTGGGTAAGCCCCTTCGATTCCAGCAGCGCGCCCGAGTAGACGACGGTGGTTGGTTCACGACCGGGATCGGGAAGCTTCGCGGCGACCACGTCCTGCTCTACCCGGTCGCTCAGCAGGGTTAGGCGCTCCGGCGAAATGCCGTATTCCTCCCTGAACAGATCCAGGCCCGACACCGAGGAGCAGAATATGTGCCGCGGCATGCGTAAAATCGTGCTCTCCAACCACTTGAATATCCTCCTCAAACTCTTTGATTTTTCGAAGTAATTAAAAGTGTCCAACTCCCCCACCAGGCTCCCCTGCAAATCCGCGACCAGCGGCAAGCGGGGTTTCATCAATGCCCACTTCGCGGCCCAGCCCAGGAGCACACCTTCGTGCAGATGGGCGTGAATAACGTCTGGCCGCTGTTTTCGGATGCATTGGCAAACCAGCCACAGCAGTTTGATGTCGGCCAGATACTTGTGCGGATTCGGGCCGGTCTTGGTGTCCTGATACGCGTCGATGGACTCGATGCGGCACGTCTCAATCCCGTCTCGTTCCCGGCCGTGATGGTAAGTACAGACGGTACTGCGGGCATCCCTGGCGTTCAGCGCCTTGACGATACCCTCGATGCGGATATGACAGCCTCGATCGGAGAAGAACGGGGTCGGGGCGACATGCAGCACGCGCAGCACGATTTTACAACAGGTCGAGGTGGCGCCGGTAAAGGCCCAACCTCTCCACTTCCGCGGCGCGCCTGCCGCTGTCCCAGGACAGCAT
Source organism: uncultured Gammaproteobacteria bacterium (assembly GCA_947259955.1). Lineage (GTDB taxonomy): Bacteria > Pseudomonadota > Gammaproteobacteria > Arenicellales > JAANXG01 > JAHEKE01. The sequence goes on along the minus strand of CAMYOI010000269.1, from coordinate 4,256 downwards.
CTGTGCCATGATGTCGGCGCATTGGTCGATGCAGGCTGGGCCGGGGTATCCAATGGTTCCCAGCCCGGTTCGGCGGTAGACCACATCATCCAGCCTGATCGCCATCTCGGATGCCACCGCATGGCGAATCTCCGCCGCCACATTCGGGCGGGAGGTGCACAGCGTGCTGGCCGACCCGGGGTCACGTTCGAAGTAACCTATCAGCGCTTCTACGTCGGTACCATATTGGTACACCAGCCGATCCGTCTGGCTGTCGTCCAGATATTGGCCAAGACGTTTCTTCATCTGCGTCTTGTAAGCGCTGAAATCCTGGTAGGCTGCCGACGACAGCGCCATTGTCCGGGTCGCGCAGGGCCTCGACCCTTGTCCCAGTTTAGTCATAGCGAGTCGGGTTACCTTGTCGGCGACCAGCCTGGCCGTGGTGTACTTCGCGCCAAGGGCCGAGACAAGCCCTTTGTATCCCACAATCTCGTGATCGACGATCTGGTAGTCGCCCGTCCCCTGGTAGGTTTTCGCTCTGACCACATCGACATTCAGAGGATAGATCCCTGAGAAAGTATGCAATATGTCCTTAGTCGACAGATTCAGGTCCGCGAGCTGGAAGTTGACCTCGCCGATCAGCTGATCGATTTCTTCCCGCTGGATCACGGGATCGTCAAATCCATTTCCAGCGGCGACGTAGCTGGTGCCGATCAGGGAGCAGCCACGCCAGGGCAAAATGAAGATGTGGCGCCCACCGCGATCGATCACGTTCTGTCCGGTAAATCGTGTCGGCAGGGCGATCGCAATATTCTCGACAAGTTGACGTGTCACCAAATGCGACCCCTGGGAATAACCCGTGGACGCCACCACGGCATTTTTACCGGACAGTGACGTATTCAGCTGCGGGATCCACGGGCCGGTTGCATTGATGATCAGCCGGGCCCTGATTTCGAAACGCTCCTCCGCGTTGACGTCTTCGACGATCATACCCACCGCCGACCGATCGCCTTCGATGATAAATTCATCGGCGCGTACGTAGTTGGCACAGACAGCGCCGTTCCTGTCCGCCGTATCCAGAACGGCTAGCGTCATGCGCTCGGAGCTGTCCATATGGCTTTCATAGTACACCATCGCCCCGGT
>CAMYOI010000269.1:0-3066 GCA_947259955.1 uncultured Gammaproteobacteria bacterium | reverse complement strand
TTCCTTTCATGCCGTGACCGTAGGTCGGAACCATAAAAGGCAGGTATCGGGTAAGGTGCGGCGCGGCGCGGTGGTAGTGTGCGCGTTCCAGGGCCGACTCCCTGACCTTGTCCAAGCGGAGCTGCTGAAGATAACGAATGCCGCCGTGTATCACCTTGGATGACTTCGCCGAGGTGCCCGAACCGAAATCCCCTTTGTCGATCAGAGCCACGGCAAGCCCTCGTGACGCGCAGTCCAGAGCGATCCAGGCACCGGTTATGCCGCCGCCGAGGACGAGCACGTCAAAACGCTCGCTCTTCAGCTCGGCAATTTTTCTTTTCAACGGACCGGTTCCACTGGGTGACTGTCGACGATTTGCTGCGCCCGCGGCGTCAACGGCTGATATGGACCGGGGCGAACCCGATCCGGCTTATCACCACCCTGCCCGGTGCTGAAGCAGGATCCAAGCGCATCGCGCGGCAGCTGGACACCCCCATCGGCATGATCATGTGATTGTCCCCGGGAGAGTAGCGCCAGCCGGTGGCGCTGTCTTCGCTGAAGCCTTTACCCTGGTCGATGTAAATCTTCAGATCCCCCTGCTCCTCGGCCTGCAGAATCACGTGAATGATGACATTGGCCGAAAGCCACCTGCAATAAGCGTTATTGAGCACGATTTGCGGATCACGCCCAAGCGATTCGACCGTCAAACCCGCCTTGCCCGGTTGCAGCTCAACGGCGCTCGATGCCTTCATGAAGTCCAGGGTACGCAGGTCGATATAGCGAAACGGCGACAGCCGATACACAAAGGGATCCTGAAAATAGTACGGAATGACGTAACTGCGCAGGGCGTGCAGGTGCGAACCGGTGATGACAACCAACGCCAGCACCGCATATACCACCCCGGGGATGCGGTCGAAGCCCTTGATTCGGGCGCTCAGAAAGTCAGCCGTGGCTATCACCGCCGCCGTGAACAAGGTCAACAGGGGCGCAAGTACGGGGAGCAGGTACTTACCCTGCACCTGAACATCGTGATACAGGTTGAAACGAACATACATTACCACCTGGAACACCACCATGAAGAACAGTATCCAGCACAACCAGCTCATTCCGGCCGGCTCCCTCGGATTGTAGGTGGCCGACAGTCCGACCCGTTCACGAAGCATCCTGAACGGCGGATAGCAGATCCCGATCAGAAAGACAATCGCATACAACCCGTACTGCGGCCAGCCGAGTCGGATACGCAGCCAGTCCAGGTGTCCGACCGTGGCCTTGAAGCTCTCCCCCAAAAAGTTCTTGTGGTTATGCAGGACCAATTCGGCCAGGCCAATCCCGCGACTGGCGTACCCGCGATGTCCCGCGTCCTCGATGACCGCGTGTTGCTCCGACAATTCCGCAGAAACTTTGGACAACAGCGGATCGTTCATTCCGTAGTGGTACATATTGAACACGATCCACCATCCCCCGCCTATGACCGCGGCGATGACGATGACCGCCAGGTATTGGGCGCCCCGGCCCGTAGACTTCCACAGCCAGGGGACGAGGAAACAGGCGGCCGAGGGCAGCAGAAGCCAAGCGGTGAATTTCGACAGCAGCACCAGGCCTGCGGCGAGCCCGAAGACGATCGCGGTACGCGTGTTCAGTCCCTTCACCAGCACCCGGATCATGGCGAAAAGCAGCACAGTGCCGCTGAAGATCGCCCCGCTGTCATCGTTGACGTAGGAGGCTATAAACGCCAGCTGCGGCAGCAATCCGAACAGCAGCGCACCGGTGAGCGCGATCCAGTAGCGCTCGAAAAGCATCCACAGCCCGAGGAAAAAGAACGCCGCGGCGGCCGCGCACAGCATGCCCGAACCGAAGCGCAGATTGATGAAGGTACTGCGGTGGCCGTAGTCCCCAATCAGCCGGGCAAGGCCTGCGGAAGCGAGGTACGACAACGGCGGCCTGAGTGCCCGTGTCGACCCATAGGGAGTCAGTTTGAGACGCTCCACGTCACCGGGGATTACGGCGAGGCGGCCGTTGTCGTAGATGAATCGGGCGACGTCATAGTGGGCCCCGCTGTCCGGTCCCGCGCCCCTGGGCAGGTGCCAGGCGGTGAAGACGTAATAACAACAAAACAGAAAAAACAGCGCCCCCGCGGTTATACTTACGAAGTTCGGGGTCGATCCCTTTTTGCCGGTCTGGTGCATTGTCTCAAAGGGCCCGCATTGTAAACTATTATCGGCGACCTTCTAACAGATACTTTTTATTTCCAGCACCGCAAGTCTCTGGAAAACACCTGGAAATGGACCAGTCAGCACACACATCCACCGTTAGCGTAGTCATGCCCGCGTATAACCACGAACGTTTTGTCGGGGCGGCCGTGGATAGCGTACTGGGGCAGACTTATCGGGATCTCGAACTCATCGTCATCGACGACGGCTCCACCGACGGTACCGCGGACATCGTCCGTGCCTACTCAGATCCCCGTATTCGCTATTACCATCAGCACAACCAGGATGCGTACAACGCGCTCAACAGGGGCATGTCGCTGAGCAAGGGTTTCTATACAAGCATCATCAACTCCGACGATGTGTACAGCCCCGACCGTCTGGAGCGCCTGGTGGAGCTGCAGCGGCGGACTTCCGCTGCCTGTATCTTTACCGACGTCACCCCCATTGACGACAAAGGTGATCCCCTTGCCGATGATCCCCGGCACCCGTGGAGTGTATGGCACCAACGGAATCGTGAGTACTTCCTCAATACCGGCGACCTGTACAACGGATTTTTGAACGGCAACTTCATGGTTACCACGTCGAATCTGTTCATGACCAAATCTCTGCAGGAATCCGTCGGCGGGTTTGCAGCGATTCGTTATTTGCACGACTATGATTATATCTTCCGCATCCTGCTTGCAGCCGAAGACGACACGATCTACATCCACGATGAAAAACTCCTGAGCTATCGGATCCACGGAGCCAATACGCTGAGCGAGGCGGCGATCACCGGGCGCGAACAGGACCGCCTGCTGATCCGAAAGTACCTGCTTGCCAGGTGCCCAGCGCAGACACACGCCAACGTCAACACCGCCATCGACCGGCTCATTGCGCT
>CAMYOI010000268.1:2827-8573 GCA_947259955.1 uncultured Gammaproteobacteria bacterium | reverse complement strand
TTCTCTTTGATCTGAAACCAAGACAGTAATTAATTCGTGTGTGCGGTTGTCGATTGGGGTATACTACAAGTGCTGCTCTTGGCGTGTCGAACCTAAACTCCGCGTTAAAGGGAGCCGGAAAGACGGTGTTGTGTGCATGTCCGTATTTCGGAAAGCCTGATACACCGGCAGAGGCACCCACTTGGAACAAATGTGATTTTGGTCCATGACACGCGGGCAGCATATTCCCGTCTTATCCATAGGTCGCAACCGGCCTTTCCTGATGCTCTCGAATTATGTCCCCACCACGGACAATCCGAATGTTCGCATCAAAGTTGCGCTATTAGAATAAGCGAAACCTACGCACCCGCCTTTGATCAAAGACTAACAGTTGCGCTTTTTTAGCTAAAGCGTAACTGTCTGCAACGGCAGCTTGCGGGTCTTATTCCGGACACGCATTTGCTGAAACTCGAGGGGCGGCAACGGGTCGGCTCCGACCACTCACGCATTTTCCGATTGGCACCAGGGCTGACGTTCAACTCCGGGCAGAAAAGGTCTCTCATAATAGGCCAGATCCACGGAATTTGAGAGATACCCCAAACCATCTCTTAACTAAATCGGGTCTCTCAAAACCGTATGAGTTGAGAGAGACGAAAGGTTGGCGTTGCGAGATATGAATCGAGATATCGCGTAACCGGCCGTTTGTGAGAGACCGATGGCTACGATGGGGAAGCTGATGCCGCGGCCTTGGTCTGGCGTTTCTTGCGAGTGGTCATAGTGGACCCTCGGGTGGCCTGTGCGAAACGCAAGCTACACGACCAGGCCCGCGCCACCCCTATGTTGGAGTCCTAACTATGCACCAGTTCGGGCCGCGTTTCACCCCGTAAGCGGGGTCGGGTCGCTCCCAGCCCCCCGGGCACTCCACGGGCATGGACACTCGGAGAACGTGCACCAGCGGCTCTCGAACTCCTGCATGACCGTCCTCGCCTCTTTGGCTCGCCGCTTCTCGAGCTTGCGGGCGACCCGCGCCAGCCCTCGTTTTCTGTTCCTATGCAACAGTCGGTCATGCAAGCTACTCATCACGGTCGTGTCATTGAGGGTGCCGAGCAAGTCCTGTACTGTCTTGAGGTGCTCGTATAAAATTTTCAGTTCCGCCCCGAACAGGGGTGCGAAGAACTCCGCAGCGTAGCGCAACTTCTTGCACTCGATGCGCAAGTCGTGCAGCGCTTGCGCATCGAGACTGCGGACCTCTTCACCCGCGCAGAGGACCTTGGCCAGGCGCCGGTCGAGCATGCCGGTAGCGAAGGGCAGCACCGGCTCCTCGAGTGCCGCGAGCCATTGCTCAGGGAGCTTGTCACGCCATCCGCGCGCCTCGAGCCAGAGTGGGAAATCGCGACTGAAGCCCTTGAATCGTCTGCCGTTGATCATCTTATTCACCCCATCGTAGGCTTTCTCGCGATGCGCCCCGGCGAGGGAGCCCAGCCTCTTCTCTCGACCATTCGCTTTCGCAGAGAGGCTCTCCGTGATGTACACGTCGAGGTCCCTCGCCTGATCCAGCTCTTTCGCTGCCCAGCGCATATCCACGGCCCACGGCGAGGTTGCCTTGCGCGGCACGGCGGGGCGGAACACGGTGAGGGCCGAGCGCATGCGGCGCAGCCCGACGCGCATCTGGTGGACCCCTTCGACATCCTCCCCGACAAGCGCTGCCGGTTTCCATCGCTCCATGGCGGCGAGATTGGTCCGGAGGATCGTACGGAAGGCGTCCTCCACATTGAACTCGGAGTTGATCGAAGCGTTCTGAATCATGGTTATGCCTCCTTACTCACTCCCTCAACATCTGTCGCGGTCTCCCTCCTCGGTCCCACAACGAGCCATAGCGGGCGTAGAAATGTACTAGTGTTTTGGTCTGGACCTTGCCCATTGCAGACACATCTGCATTCAGGATGTAGTCCCCCCTCTTTTTCGCCACAAGGTATTATGGCAGTCAATCGTGCGCTGCTCTGGAACATGCTGGACCAGATCGGTTTCACGCGCATTGCCACCGAGGCCGATCTCCGCCTGTTGGAGCCCCTCGAGCCGCCCTGGCGATCAGCGAAGTCCGATAATGTATGGGTGTCTCCCACTTCAAATTGTGTCCAATCTCCACCTGCATGGGTTGAACCTCCTTATATATGATTATCAACGGTTTCTTTTTGGTGAAAGTAATGATCCGGGTTCCTGGCGGATAGCAGAAATGGCTGGTAAGACAGAGGTGCACATCTTTCTTCGTGCTGATGAATTTCTTAAAACTCGCTAATCCCCTCCTATCTTCTTCAAGCGTGATGGGAATCCGATATCCATTAAGTCTGATCTCGGATTCTAGGATGCTGATCAGAGGGATGTGCTTGTGTTTTCCCATCAGTTCATGAAAGAAAATCCGTTTCAGCGGCGGGGATAGGATAAAGCCGATCTTCGAGTCGCCGAACAACCAGTTCGTCTCCTTGTTTTCATCATAGTTTGTATCGTGTTCTCCGAAGGCAACGCACCACCCAGCGTAATTTGCAGAATAACGTTTAATCAGACGGCTATAACTTATGCTGGTGAAACATTTTCTAGCGAATCCGGTTCGCCGAACACTTGAGGCGGAGCCCCCAGCGTCTTTCAAAAGGTCATCCATCATGGTCCCACCGATCATTGCAAATCGGTTTGTAATTCCGGATTAAATCTTCTTTTTCGTCCAGACGACCCTGCCAGCCATTATTATTAGTATGGGCATGGATGTGAGTCACACCGATCCGTTTTATGCATTGCATCTTGAGATGCTTGTCGTAGGGCCCGGAAAGGTCACTAGTTTCGCTGATATAGATTGGATTCCATGTGTTGTTAGCACCGATACTGCAATAGATATAGTTCCCTGGACCCTTCTTAAAGGTATGGGGCCACTCATGTACATAGTGTCTGTACTTTTTGAAAGATAAGCCGGGCCATTCTACGGGATAAGCCATGGAGATCTCCTTTTGGCGATCAGGCTATCCACCTCGTTTCGGCCACAGCTCGCGAAGAAGAAGTATAAGTAACAACAATGACCGTTCAGTCACGTCGAGAGGCAGAGAAACTCGCGTGACGAACTTGCTGAATTCAGCATCCTCTGATTGCGCCGATAAAGCAAATTAACTGAGCTTATGGTATCTACTTCTTGGGGACATCGATTGTCGTCCCTAGGTGTATGAACAAATGGAAAAACTCGATATGAACATTGGTTGACCGCAGGGTCATCTTCTGAATTTGGCCGTTTGCTATCTACTCATTTAGCCAGATGAATGACGACTTCACCCTGATGAATGACGGCAATGGGCAATTTGCGGGCGTAGCGTGCTCTGGTTGCGACCGACAAGAATGTGTCAAGTCCAGTCTATCCTGCCAGTACTGATATTGCCTGAGCTCGACTGGCGGCTGTCCGCGCCATAGCGGACCGAGCAAACAGACCTTGGGCTTATAGGTTTCTCTGCACTGCGTGAGTCGGGACCCGGCCAGGAGCCGTCGTTCGCGGCGCTTGACTGGAAGGATCGCTTAACTCAGAGTACCGGACGGTCAGGCGAGTAGGGTCGAATAACTGGAAAGTGTCGCATTCACCCTTGTACCAGAATCTCAGGGCGACTTCTCCGCTCGCGTTATCGATCGAAAGCCACCGCCTGCGATCACGGACAACTTTATTGTAAGCGTGAAACGACACGAATCTACAATCAGAAGCACAAATGGATCAGTGAACCCGGATACTCATTGGTTATACCAATTGTGTAAGTGGTTGCGGCCGCCCAACCGCGTAGCCCTGCGCATAATCGACTCCAATTTCTAGGAGTTTCTTCAATACTGCTTCATTTTCTACAAATTCTGCGATGGTCTTCTTACCCATCACATGACCAATATCGTTGATAGATTTCACCATCGCCAGATCGATAGGATCATCAAGGATGTGCTTGACGAACACACCATCGATCTTTAGGAAGTCAACAGCAAGGTTCTTGAGATAAGCAAACGACGACAAACCGCTGCCGAAATCATCCAGAGCAAACAGGCAGCCTTGCTGCTTGAGGGCTTGTATAAAACGGGTCGCCATTGCCAAATTTGCAATCGCTGTCGTCTCCGTCACCTCAAAACAAATCTTTTGCGGTGAAATTTTTTTCTCCTTGAACTGGCAAATGACAAACTGCAGAAACTCTTCATCACCAAGAGAGTGGCCTGTTAGATTGACACAGAGCAGGAACAAATGCTCGAGGTATTCTGGATTGCTGCTGAGCCACGAAAAAACGGTACTAACGACCCAGCGGTCTAGCTTGGTGGATAGGTTGTAGCGTTCGGCAGCCGGGAAAAAGGCTTCAGGTGGAACTATATCTCCTTTTTCATCCTCCATTCGGAGAAGTACCTCATAGAAACCCGCTTCCATGTCTGTGCCGGTTACCGGCGTAATGGGCTGGACATCCAGATGAAAACGATCTTGTTTCAAGCCTTGCTCGATCCGGGTTGCGAGCTGCATTTCGCCGTGCCGCTTTGCCAGTAGCGCGTCGTCTTCATGGTAAACGTGAATGCGGTTGCGCCCTGCTTCCTTGGCCGCATAGCAGGCAGAATCGGCGTCCTTTAGTACATCTATTGCACCATGTGAGTCCCTGTTGATGAGAACAAGGCCAATACTAACGCCGATGCTGAAGCTCTTGTCCTCCCACAGAAACTGGAAGCTCTCGATGTCCTTGCGCAGGCCGTTGGCCACTCTCCTGGCTTGTTTGAGCGAACAGCGCTCCATCAGTACGCCGAACTCGTCACCCCCAAGGCGCGCCAAGGTGTCCCGCTTCCTGATTCGCTCGCCTAACAACACTGCAAGCTGGCGCAGAAGCTCGTCTCCGGCAACGTGACCGCAGCTGTCGTTGACAACTTTGAACTGGTCCAGGTCGATGAAACACAAGGCATGCTCGATGTAATCTGATCTAGCAGTCCCCAACGCCCGTGCCAAACGATGCTCGAATTCTCGCCGGTTTATGAGATCCGTTAACGCATCGTGGCTTGCTTGGTAGCTGAGTTGTTGCGAGAGATTGTGAGCCTCGGTGGTGTCTTGAGTGGTTCCCCTCAACCGCATAGGCTGGCCATCGTCATCGCGCTCCAACTCGGCTTCGGCATGCATATTTCTTATCGAGCCATCAGGCAGCGTGACCCGGTAATCGACACTGAAAGGACTGCCTTGAGTATACGTGCTGTTATATTGTTCCTTAATGTATTCCCGATCATCTGAATACACTAGCTTCAGAAAACTTTCGAAAGAGGGCACAAACTGGTCACGTGTCACGCCGAATACTCGGTACAGCTCATCGGACCAGCGCATCTCATCGTTGATAAGATCCCACTCCCAACTCCCCATTTTAGCGATCCGCTGTGCATCTACCAGCGACTCTTCGCTGCTTTGTAATGCTTCTTCCACTTGCTTACGATCGGTAATGTCTTGGGTGTGACCCATCAGTCTCACGACGATCCCATCGAGATTCCTAAGCGGAACGAAACTGGATGCAAAGACGTGGCGCTGACCGTTGCAGATCGCAGTGTACTCGAACTCGGATGCGTGTCCTTCGTATGCTCGGCTTAACAATGCGGTGACCCGATCACGATCCTTTGGAGACACAATATCGATATAGGCCGAGCCAATGATCTCTCTCTCCTCTTTGACACCCATCATTTGTAGACCCGCAGGATTCATGGTTAGCAAGCGTCCCTGCAGATCGATCTCGTGGACACAAACGGGCGC
>CAMYOI010000268.1:0-2743 GCA_947259955.1 uncultured Gammaproteobacteria bacterium | reverse complement strand
TTCGGTTCTATCAAAAAAAGTCAGTATCGCACCCACCGCCACTTTCTGATCCGACAAAAATGGTGCAATCGTTAACCAATAAGTATTCTGGTCTGTCGTGATTTCGCTTTGAGATACTGTTGCCCGCTCTATGACCGTCATAACCTCTTGTTCAAGATCAGGCATGTGATTGTGCGATGTTAAGGTTGTCAGTAGCGTATCGACACTTATCCCCGACATTGCAAAGAGTTTTCTAGCATCTGAAGTGAATCGTCGCACCCTCAACTGGTTATCCACTACCAACAACACAAACCCAACACTATTTAAAATATTGTCTATGTCTGTATGTGCCGCGATTAGTTCGGAGGAACGAATCAGAAGTTCTTGGTTAACCGTGGACAGTTCTTCGTTTGTCGATTGTAATTCTTCATTGGCGGTCTGTAATTCTTCATTGGATGAGTGCAGTTCTTCATTGGTCGACTGCAGTTCTTCGTTTGTTGCTTGGAGTTCCTCATTGCTCGTCTCTAGCTCTTCTATCGTCGTCTGCAAGTACTCTCGTACTGTCGCGAGCTCTTGTTCCAGTTCATGTACGCGTGGATTGAGCTCGCCTCCTTCCCCCTCAAGTTCCGTTACTTCGGATGTCTCAATGGCTTGCTCTTCAAACGCTACCAGGGTCAGCTTTATGTCGTCTGTTGACATAACCGGAGTGGCCATAATGCGGAACAGTTTGGCGGTGTCACCATCGAACACTTGGTGTTGTTTGCCACGTATAGGGATTTGCTCGCGAACGGCTCTGTGTATCAATGACCGCAATTCCATACGAAGTTTATTTTGCATCATATCCACGATGTCTAGATCTGCTTCCCCGGCCGGCAGACGAAGATAGGCGCTCACATCACCCCGCACAAAAACGACCTTCAAGTGATCATCAACAACCACTGCTCTAGGACCATAGGAGTCCGCAATGGCTCGATTCGTCAACTCCTGGAGGTGAATTTCCTTGGTCGGAGTTAACGGCTTTTCGTAAGGGGCGGGACGGTAGTGCCCCATCTGGCCGATGCCCAAGTCTACGTGTTGCCGGCGGAACGTCTCCCTTCTCTTATAAATCTTCCATTTGCGATCCACTTGCGAAAATAGGCTACTGAGCTCCCCCACGGACTCCGACTTACCAAGAAACAGGTAACCGGTGTCATTGAGCACGTAATGAAACATGGAGAGCAACCGGTTCTGCAAACGTGAGCTGAAGTAGATCAGCACATTACGGCACACAATGAGGTCCAGCCCTGAAAACGGTGGATCAGTCACCAGGTTCTGCTGAGCGAAGATGAGCTTCTCTCTAATCGACTTCGTGACCCGGAAGGAATGATCGTCGGATGTGAAGTAGCGATCGAGAATACTCTTATCGATACCTACGACAGTCGCTTCCGGATACGTTCCTCTACGAGCGATTTCGATGGCCTCATCATCCAGGTCGGTGGCGAAAATTTGTATGTTGCGTTCATCGAATTGATCGTGTGACGCTTGTGCGAGAAGGATCGCAATCGAGTAAGCCTCCTCACCCGTTGCACATCCCGCTAACCAGATCCTGATACTGTCACCCGGCTTTTTCGATTCAACGATCTTGGTGAGGCATCTCGACAAAACATCAAATGCTTCCTCATCACGGAAGAAACTCGTCACAGAAATAAGTATGTCTTTACGTAATCTGCCCAATTCTTCAGGTGTTGCGCGTATATAGCGAATGTACTCCTTCAGCGAGCCAATCTTACGCAACGCCATCCGGCGCTCAATCCGGCGATTAATCGTGGTAGATTTGTACTCCGAGAAATCGCAACCCAACCGCTCATGCAGCATGGTCACTATCGTTTGAACATTGGAACCCGTGTCGTTGGCGTAGATGGCCTTTCTACCCGACTTCGGAACTGCAACAATTGACAATAGCGCCGGCCCCATTTTGTCCGGCGGTAGAATTAAATCCACAAGCCCAGTTCTGATCGCCGCCTGCGGCATTCCGTTATAACTTGCGGTCTTTAAGTCTTGTACGATTGTGACTCCACCCTGAGCTTTGATGGCACGAATTCCATGGGCTCCGTCCGAGCCTGTTCCCGACAGAATGATGCCAACCGCCTTCTCGCCCTTTTCATTCGCTAGGGATGTGAAGAAATTATCTACGGATGGTTTGGGGCCAAAAGAGGTAGTGGGCTTGCTTAGTTTGAAGCGGCCATTCGCGATAGTAATATGCCGGTCATACGGCGTGATAAAAATTGTTTTGGGTCTGATCCAATCGTTGTGTTTTGCCTCTATCACCTCTAACGCGGTATCCCGCGCCAGGAGCTCTCCCAGCACACTACGATGATGCGGATCAAGATGCTGAGCGACAACGCAGGCAACATTTTCAAGCGACGGCAAGTGATGAATCAACGAACGTAGCGCCTCTAAACCTCCTGCTGAAGCACCTACGCCAACAACAACGATATCCTGCTTAGCCGTAGACTTCGTAGATTTTTTTCTGATCGTAGAAGTCTTGCGTTTACTGGTATGTTTGGCTCTCTGCTTAGGGGGTGCCTTCGTCTTTTTACGAGTCACAAGTCTCGCCAAGTGTCTGCTATTTGCGAATAACGCCAGGGTTATTCTAAGAATTGAGCCATGTTACACCCAATTTGCCCCCATGGGACTACTCCAATCGCTACACTTATTGTTGTGTGCAGTATTCTAAGTCCACTTGGCTGTTGTGGTCGTCGATGGAAGAGGAAATGATGGCTGT
>CAMYOI010000267.1 GCA_947259955.1 uncultured Gammaproteobacteria bacterium | reverse complement strand
CAAGAACTTGCTGACCCGGATACCTTCGCCGAATTCATCCATCCTCTACGCAAACTCGAGTGGTATCTCTATGCCAAACCACCCTTCCAAGGACCCAAGGCCGTCTTGGCTTATCTCTCCCGATATACCCACCGCGTCGCACTCGCCAACAGCCGCTTGATATCCCAGGATGATCACAGCGTCACCTTTAAATACAAAGATTATCGGGCCAAACAACGAGTTCGATACAAAACCATGACGCTGACCACCGACGAGTTCATCCGCCGTTTCCTCATCCACGTCCTGCCACAAGGATTCCACCGTATCCGACACTACGGCCTGGTCGCCAACGCTGGTCGCATCCATAACCTCGCTCATGCCCGTGAACTGCTCCGTGCCCCGCCCACAATCATTGATACAGAATATGCCAATCCCGATCAGACAACCGACCAGAGCCTAACCACACAACCGACCTTCGTCTGCACAAAATGCGGCTCTCACATGATCGTCATCGATATCCTCAAACAACAATACCCTCCCCGCGCCCCGCCACAACTCCCGCCATGATCACGCCCCTCAACAACCCGCCTTTACTCTGCCAGCTCAAACCGGTAGCGGCACACCTATCGCTCGCACCCTCCAAATGCCGCCATTCAACAACCTCCGATAGCATGCGCAATGAACACAATATCCACAAATCACCCCCGATACACCGCAAGAACTTCAATTCCAATAACTCCCGCCCGGCTCTATCCATAGCCATACGACAGATCGCAATTAAAATCCCCATAGCTCCGTATCAATCCTTCACGCCTCGCAGATAACCCGCGCTTTCCTCCCCGGAGGCTTGTCCAACACCTGCCCCCTCATATCTCGCCCAACTCATACACCTGCTGTCTGGACAGCTGTCGGACAACCCTTAACTAAAGCCGACAATTCTAATACTACCTTACTCCGATGTGGTTTTCCGCTAAGCACTCATTTGAGATGTTGTAATTTTTAAGAATAGTAGTTAGCTCGCACGCAAGAACCAATAAAGTTACATATAAGCCGCTCCGCGTGGATCATGGTTGTGTTACCAACATCATATTGAGGTGCAATTTCTACCAAGTCCATCCCCAACACCCTGCCTTTCCTAACCAGTCCGTGAACAAACTTTCGTAGTTGAATCCAAGATAAACCACCAGGTGTTTGAGCTATTACTGCAGGCATAATTGTTGGGTCAATACCATCAGCGTCAATAGTTAGATAAAAAGGGCCATCTTCAGGTATCCGATCTAGCACCGCATCGATTCCAATATCGTGCATTTCATAAGCATCTATAATGGTTGCACCATAGGCTTCTGCGTCGGCCACATCTGTCGTTCGCGCACTTCCTATTCCTCTCATGCCTATCTGAACTATTTCACCGATCCAAGGCATTTCCGATGCTCGCCTTATTGGACTTGAGTATCCTTCGGTTACACCATTGATTTCGTTACGCCAATCCAAATGCGCATCTATATGAACCAATGTGATTTTTCTATCAAATACTTCTAGGGCTCGCATGACGGGGATGGGAATCCCGTGGTCTCCACCTAAGGTTACCAAAGTCGCGCTTTTGTTAAATATTTTCCTCGCCACCTGCTCTGCCCTAGCATAATGCTCATTATGATTTGACATATCTGTAGTCACATTTCCACAGTCAAGAACTTTTATACTCCGACCATCGAGTAGCGGTCCTTTCAAATCCCAATCGTAGTGGTTACGGGTATATAAAATATCAGATTGGTTAGTAAACTGGCGGATAGCATCAGGTGCTTTGCTTTGATCGTTCGCCATCGCATGGGTTTCATATGGCAAACCATAAGGGATACCTAAAATCGCAATATCTCCATCGAACGCATTGATAGATTCAACCATTGGGAAGTTCAGAAACGAATGCGGCGATAAAGTCGGAGGGCTTATTAGGTCTGTTTTCATTTATCTTTCTAAATTCGTAATTTTCAGGGCGTCAAATTAGGGAGCAACTGAACGTCCGCTTGAGTATACAGTGGAAGAATAATCTACGAAAAATTTGACGACGATTCTTCCGCTCCTGGCCGGGTGCTGACCAACGCGGCGCAGATATATCTTGCTGTACAAGCCAGTTTTCTCGGTCCGCTTTGTCGGAGACAACCGCCTTTCGATAACGACCAGGCTCAGGAAAGATGAGCGTTTCTCAACAGGCTAGACCCGACCCATAGCCGCCGGACGCGGTAGAGAAGTATGAACGTCAGCGCTCATTGAAAGCGGACGCTCACCACAGCGTTGCAAAAGCCAAGTCGAACTAGTCGTTGCATTCAAAAGAACACGTGCTTAATACTCGAAACCGCCATTCGGTATTTGAGGAAAATCGACTAATCGATGCAAGAGTGGCCACTCGGAAAACGGTGGCACACTCCGGCCGAATTCATATGCCCTTGAAATGTCGGCTTTCCCCAATCCAGACGAAATGATCTCTAGCCTGCCATTTTCCGCATGGTTGCTTCAATCGGTCCTCGTTTGAAGAAGCGGAACCATACTAGAGCATAGACGACAGCGATTAGGCAGAACAACAATGCAGCCGCGACCGCAGCCGATAGTGTTTGACCGCCAAGCATCCCGAAGGCTTCAAGCGTTCCCATGCCAATCAAGATATGAGCGAGGTAGAGCGTTAGCGTTTGCCGTCCGGCTGGTGTCACGATACCGAAAATGCCGCTTCGGTCAAACCAGCTTGAAAAGCGCAGGCAAAGACCAATGATCACTGAGGCGGCACCTGAACCTGCCAGCATGTAAAGCGGCATGGGAGGCACCGGCTCTGTCGTTGCAAATACTTCAAGCTCCGGATCAATCGCAGAAAGCGGACCGGAAATAAGGCCGCTCGCAACTTCCGCGACAATGAAAGCGGCCACTCCGAACAGGATAAGACGGTGTTGTGTCGGGACTTGCGACAGCGAAGTCCTGCTGAGGGCGATCCCGAATAGTAGAAACCCGAGCCATGGAATGACCGGGTGCCAACCGTTGAAGAACAGATTCCGTGCAAATCCTGCCGGCGTCCAGAAACCGGCATAGCTATAGTCGTCCCAGTTCCAGCCGACGTCATAGTCGAGTAGGAATATCATCGCAACGAAGGCTACACTCAACAAGATGATACCACCACTAGCCAGCGCGATTGGAGTGGCAGAAGCAACACCCCGAACAGGAAATAGAAGGCGTAGTAGTGCAGGATGTCGGCATCGAATATAAGCGAATTGAGAAGGCCAAGCACAAGCAGGAACGCCGCGCGTTTGAGTGTCACGGCGACCGTTTGGTTATAATCGCTGCGTAAAGCGGCCAGACCCAAACCGATACCTGCCAGAACGATAAAGGTTGCCGCTGCCCTGCCTTCGAGCACAACGGTCAATAGGCTGAGTGCACTGTCGTCATCGTTTGCACCCATTGCTAACTTGAATTTGACAATTACCATGCCGACAAAGGCGACGAAGCGGGCGAGATCAAGACCTTCAAGGCGTAGAGAAGAGCATACGTGAGTCATCTTCTACCTTTTCCTCTGTATGTCCGGTGCGGGTCCAATGGGCAGATGTCTTCTAACGCTTAACATCTCGGGACAATTGTAGTCGGGAGCCAAACGACACGCGTTAATTTTTTTCTAAAAGTTAACCAATCTAAGTAGATAAGGATTACGGATACTGACCTTACCGCCTTGTCTAACCGGTCTACTTTATATAAAAATGATTTAACGCAGTTCGAATGACTGCTTTCGAGCAACACCCCAATTTAGCCAAAGACAGCTCAGGGCACTTTCCTAAAGCACGGGTCAAGACGATTTTCGAACCTTGGTTAAGAATTACGAACGACAGCAATGGAGGGTTTGACCGGACGATAAAAACAACAATTTCTATCGATTGCTACGACCGCTAATAGACGTTCAGAGCCTGTCGATTCAAGAAAAGAATAGTGAAAACACGATTTTGCAATCAGGCAGCTTCTTCGCCGAGGCTGTGTGAACAGAGCGTGATAATTGTCCAAATCGATGGTTAATAGTGAAGTTATTCAGATTTTGGTGTGGTCGACTCAGCTCGCCGTATCAGCGTCAAGATCGTAAAGACAACTTCATATAGATTTATTGGCGGCTTAGGGGAGATCTGATGCAGCCATGATCGCGATAACGGCCCTCTCAGGCCATCTGCAGTTGTTCAATGATCTTCGGTACGCTGAGAACGTTGATCGCCCGCTTCAGATTGTAGGCGAGCACATGCAGGCTCATCTCGGCCTGAACATTTGGTAATCGCTTCGTTAAGATGTAGAAGTTCAGACCCGATCTGAAGTTACCGATTTTGATGAGGCTAAGCGTATGAAACTCGATGTGACCGTACCAGCGCTCGAAAGAGCAATTTCCTTTTGTTAAGCAGCCATTCCGCCTGGATATTCCTTCGCAGCATGAGTGGCTGAACCTGGAAGATTTCTCGGATTATATAGAAACATCTGAATGGATGTTCAGGGCACAACCCAGACCATGAAGCAACCGCGCGTTCAAATGTTGCTCACTTCATGCGTGAACTCATTGGCAATGAACAGCTTTGGCGTACATGGAAGTTTAGGATGCCTGTCATCATGAACTCGAGTGAGTGAATCCGGCCACCCCTCGACTTGGCGCGAACCTGGATTTCATTTTGGGTGAATCCGAAGTCATGGCTGCGGCTTAATCTTTGCCGGACATCGAAGCCAGCGTATAGATTTTAATCGATTGGGTCTGGCCCCGTGCCGTGATTTCGCCGATCGAGGTAAGTTCGAAACCGCATGTCAGCGATGCACTCTTGTCGGATATCATCAATCGCGTTGCATATTCCTTGTTCATCGCTTCAAGCCGCGCCGCGAGGTTAACCGCATCGCCGTGCACCGTGTAATTCAGCCGGCCGTGCGCGCCAATGGCGCCGGCGACCACACTGCCGGTATTGATACCGATGCGGATATTCAAATTTTCACCTTCAAAGTCGTGGTTATCGACGCTGGCCAGCATCTCCTGTGCCGCCAGAATTGCGTTACGAGCGTGATCGACGTCGGTTATGGGTACGTTAAAGGTGGCGAGGATCGCGTCTCCCTGAAACTGGGTGACGACACCACCGTGTTGTTCCAGTATCTCCACCATTGCCGAGAAATAAGCATTCAATACCGCCACGATTTTTACCGGCCCCAGTGTTTCGGTGAGTTGGGTAAAAGATTCGATATCGCAAAACAGGATAGTCGCCTCGGTCTGTTGAACCTTTAGGTCACCACCACCGGCGAGCAGCGAACTGGCGACTTTTTCGGGTACAAAACGACCCAGGGTGTCGCGAATCAGCTTACGCTCACGTAACCCCTGAACCATGTTGTTAAATGCACCACCGGCATCGTCGAGCTCACGAATACGACTACCCGGCAGCGGACCGATTGCATCAAGATCGCCGGCATCGACCGCATCCGCCGCGGTGACGATGGCTTTCACCGGCTTACTCACTTTGCGCCCGATGATTACCGAGGCAATGATCGCCAGCACCAGCACCACCAGGCCAGCCTTCAACGCTCTGTTGATACGCTCGAGTTCACTACCCGATAACAGCGTCGTATTCAGATAGGCACCGATGGTCCATGGAGCAGGACCGTAGCGCTTGATGTCGCGATACAGGTAAAGGTAGTAGTCGTCACCCCAGAATATGCCACTGGCCTGGGTTTCAGTCAGCGCGGTCGAAATAAATGCCGCCTCTTCGTCCGGTGACCAAATTCGGGCGAGC
>CAMYOI010000266.1 GCA_947259955.1 uncultured Gammaproteobacteria bacterium | reverse complement strand
AACGATAACGTGCCGAACGACCGCTGAGTATAAGCAGTCTACCTCGACTGGCGTACCGAAGGACCGCTCCTGGCCGTTTGCTGTCTGTGCAGTGCAGCAAATTATCCACTGGACCCTGTACAATCCCACCGGCAGTAATGGAACCCATTGCAGCCCGTCGAAATTTGAGTGTTCATATCAAATATCGGCGAGGGTGTACTGGCGCTTTCGGCCACAAGCGGACATTTGGTCAAAGACAGATCTGGAACCACACTCTGCTATGAGGGCGTCAACGCCTCAGACTCAATCTCCGCTCACACCCAAAAGCTAGTAATTGAATCGTACTCCCACGCCAACTCCCCAGTCGTAAGGCCTGTCCTCTCCAACACCGGCCATTCCGTCGACGTAGACTCCAAACGACGGCGAAAACATCTTACCCAGTTGCACCTCAGCTGTGGCAGGAATGGCCTTATCATTTTCCCAATCTGACAGGAAGTATCAAGTCAAGTTTCCCCCAGTAATTATTCGCAAGCGACTGAATGGCAATCAACCGCGCGGCGGTCATTTTCACGTCCGAACCATCGTATGACACAAAGTGTTGCAATAGTGGCACCAAGACAGTGCCTCCTTTCACCAATGAAAGACCAACAAATGGCCCAAGTTGATCCGAACTGGATACAATGCTTCTGTAACCAAGCACCAGGTCGTCATTGCACTACCTTTTTATCCACTCAAGGCCGATCGCCGGTTTGTATTTCCACGAACCCCACCCTCCCTGGGTCGGGAACCAAATGGCTTTCAGATGCAAGGATTCGAAGTTGCTCTGCCGCGTGCCGGTCACGTCAGACGTCCAGTGATGAACTTCGTACTTGAGCTTCACTTTGGGATTGAGCATGTAGGCGCCGTCCAGCCAGGCGTCAGTCAGATACGCGCCACCCAGATCCATATACTGCAATCGAAAGTCCGTATTGTTTACGGCGGCAAGCGGATTTGATGCATTCCCATCAGCAAACGCGAGACCTGATGTAACAATTAACATCCAGCACGCCAAAAAGCTTGAAACAGGCTTCCCTCTTGATCTATTCGTCCTCATTGCCTGCCTTTCAAGCCAGCCGATTTAGTCCTCTGGATACTCGAACTCTCTGCCCAGGGCTTCACCTGCTTCTTTGTAGATGGGTCTGATCACGTCGTCTACATCAAGCCGCCCTGCCCAGATTTCCGGCGAGTAGCCAACTCGATCCTCAGCGCTAACCGGCTCAGCCGGGTAGGCGTGTGGCGGATTCCATGAATGTTCGTCGACCATCGCCAACCGCACACGTGTCCCTTCTTTGGTCACATTCCAGACCATGTAATCCTCCGCCAGGCTGAGTGGACCATCATACGTTGAACGTATTCTTTCTAAGACACTGGGGGTGGTATCAAAGTCCTTCCAGAAATGGTAGGCAACCGCGTGTTTCGGCCTGGCCAGACTCATGATTTTCCCGAATGCCTCCGGAGCCGTATGAATCTGCGTTCCGACCTGCAGAGCCGCTTCAGGGGTCAGATTGTATTTGGCCACGAGGTCTGGAACCGCGATGAAGCACTCGTGAATCGCTAAATCTGCATCTTTGGCGTACTCAATGTACCATTTATTGGGATAGGAATCGCTTGAAAAGACGATCTTCAGCCCGTTCCATTCGAGCGCGTAACTGACAGAACCGTCGATGGCATGGATGGCAGGGAACGAGCGTATGACCACGTCGTTCTCGTCAAAAACGACTTGCTCTTTCTTGTAGTCGAACTCGTGCACCTCCGTGGTAAAGCCACGGACATCTGTTTGGCCCAAACGGCCAGCGAGGTCCCAGGCGAACATCTTTTCCATAGCATTGATGGCCGCTGCGGTGCCGAGTTCCGGTGTCGCTCCACTGGGTCCCCAAATCCTCAGCGGCGTGAAACGTCCTGCGATCCCACCCGCCACAAACAGCGATCCGATATCGCCAAAATGGTCTCCGTGCAAATGCCCGATAAAAACCTTGTCCAGAAATGCGGTAGGAATCTGTAGGCCAAATAGCCGTTCCGCGCCACCGTCTCCAATATCGAAGATAAACTTATCGCCGTTACCGAGTTCGATAAGGAAGCNNNGCTGCCTGCGCAGGGCGCGGTGTTGGCATCCCAGTGCCACACGAGATAACCCGTATTTCATCAGGATCCAGCGTCTCGCTGTTGGGTGCATAGAAATCCCGCTCTCGCGCTTCTGTCGGCGAAACCATGGGCTCGCCTTTTCCAGACTCCTGTGCGACCGAAGGAGAAACCAACGAGGAACTATGTGTCCCAAAATACACACCAATGAAAATGCCCGTTACCAAAACTATTGCCATAGTGGTTCGTATATTCAACTTGATCTCCTCTTCGTTTGGCCATTTCTTCTAAAATTTCTGGACCTATGCAATTTTAGTACGTTTGAATTAAAAAATATAGACGCATGCGTTTAGTAAATTGCCTTTTGCCCTCGTGTATCATGCGACTATGAGCAAGCAAAGAGGACGGGGACGTCGAGGCGTTTCCAAGGCTGAATGGCTAGAAGCGGGCCTCCGGGCCCTGAGCGAGGGGGGTGTCGCAACCCTTACCGTAGAAGGGCTCGCCAAATCGCTGGGTATTGCCAAAGCCGGCTTCTACTGGCACTTCAGAAACCGTGATGACCTGTTGCGCCAGTTACTGGATTACTGGACGCACGAAATCACTGAGGTGATCACCTCGAACCCAGAAATACTCGCGCTCAAACCAAAGAATCGGCTCATCAGGACAGCGGAGACGATTCTCGACTATGAACTCACGCGCTACGAGATTGCCATCCGTCAATGGGCCTTGCAGGATGCGGGGGCGGCCCGAGCAGTCAAGAAAGCGAATCGACTTCGGCTTGACTTCATAGGCACCGCGTTCTCTGAGCTTGGGTTCAAGGGTGAGGAGTTGGAAATGCGCACGATGCTGTTCGTTTGCTATCACAGCTTGGAATGTTCGATGTTCAGGGAAATCTCACGCAAGCGGCGGCGCGATCAGATTACCAAACGCATCGAATTACTGGTGAGCAAGTAATTTAACTAGAATCCATTTTTGCTGCATTGTTACCATACAGGGGTATTTGCATCAAAGACCGGAACGGGTCGGGTCCAGTTTATTGGGAGATGCTTATACTTCCTGCTCCGGATCGTTATCGAAAGGCGGTTGGCCCCGTCAAAGCGGACCGAGAAGACTGGGCTTGAACACATGGGTCTCACTGCACCCTGTCCGTCAGTAGCCGGCCACAAGCGGACATTCAACGTTAGCCATAGAAAATTAAATCTGCCCCCAATATTTTTTTGCAATCATTCGCGTACACATGCATCGCTGGACGGCAACACGCCCGCTGAAATCAACGGTGACAGAGTCACGCAACCCGCTCCACCGCACAGTTACGCGTGGGAAAAACATTGCGGCGGTCTGTTTAAACTCCCTATCGCAGCTTGAGTAACAATTCGCCATGCACAGGATAATCCACGCAACTGTATCGCTTGATTGACGTGTTTCTATCAGATAGCATGAGCTTTAAATACTACTCATACTAAAGACCGTGTTCATGCAAATCGTCGCTTGGGTCGCTTCCGTCTTCGTCTTCTTTTCGTTTTTCATGAAGACCATGATCCCGCTTCGGATTATTGCCATAGTCAGCAACGTCACCTTCATCGGCTATGCGCTGCTGGGGATTCCCCTCGGGGTCTTCGACAAGGTCTACCCGATTCTGGTGCTACACGCCTTGCTGCTGCCGCTGAACATCCTGCGATTGAGGCAGATGAAGGAGCTCATTCGCAAGGTTCACGAGGCCGACGCGGGCGATGCGAGCATCGACTACCTGATTCCCTACATGAAGAAGAAAGAGCTGCCAAAGGACGAGGTTCTCTTCCGAAAGAACGACCCATCTGATCTGGTCTTCTTCATCCAGAAGGGGAGGATCTACCTCCCCGAGTTCGACAAGCACCTGGAACCTGGTTCGGTCTTGGGCGAGGTGGGCCTCTTCGCGCCTGGTAACGTCCGCACGGCCACCGCCATCTGCGCCGAAGACTGCGTCATATACCAGGTGCACCGTGAGAAGGTCCTCGAGCTCTACTACCAAAACCCGAAATTCGGCTTCTTCCTCATCCAGCAGATGTCTCGGCTGGTGCAGGAGAATGCGCAGGCTCGAATTGCTCAGGCGGAGGCCCAGTAACCGGGCCTGCTGGGCCCATGTCTTCCAAAGGAGCACAGGACCGCTTAAAACGCGTCCGAAAGCCTAACAAGACAAGGAGCTACCATGTCCATCGACACCGTTGTCAGACTGCTTAAAAGGCGGCGAACGAAGATCGTAGCCACTGTGGGCCCTTCCTCCAGCAGCCCCGAGGTTCTCGACGGGCTCATCGACGCCGGCGTGGATGTGTTCCGCATGAACTTCTCCCACGGCGATCACCCGGGCCATGGCGAGACCCATGCGCGCATTCGAGCGGCCGCGGAGAATGCCGACTCCACGGTGGCCATCCTCGCAGACCTGTGCGGACCCAAGATCCGGGTCGGACACTTTGCCGGCGGCGGCATCGACCTGGAGCGGGGCAGCGATGTGACTGTCACGGTGCGCGACGTCGAAGGCGAGCCGGGCCTCATCCCCTCCTTCTACAGTGACCTGGCCAAGGACGTCGGCCCCGGCGACCGCGTCCTCCTCGCCGATGGCGTCCTGGAGCTGCGCGTCGAATCGGTCGAGGGCACCGAGATCCGCTGCACGGTGATCCAGGGCGGCCGCCTCACGGATCGCAAGGGGCTCAACCTGCCCGGGGTGAGGGTGTCCGCCCCGTCGCTGACGGAGAAGGACAAGGTCGATGCGCGCTACGCTCTCGAGTTGGGCGTGGATTTCCTCGCCCTCTCCTTTGTGCGCCGTGCCACGGACGTCAAGCAGCTGCGAGAGCTGATGAACGAGGCAGGCCACGAGGCCGGCATCATCGCGAAGATCGAGCGCCCCGAGGCGCTCGACGACTTCGACGGCATCCTCGATGCGGCCGATGGCGTCATGGTGGCGCGCGGCGATCTCGGTGTGGAGCTGCCACCCGAGCAGGTGCCCGTGGCGCAGCGTTTCATGATCGATGCCGCGCGGCGCGCCGCAAAGCCCGTCATCATCGCCACCCAGATGCTCGAGTCAATGGTGGAGAACGCCCGCCCTACGCGCGCCGAGGTCTCCGACGTGTCCTACGCCGTATCCAGCGGCGCCGACGCAGTCATGCTCTCGGGCGAGACCGCCGCAGGTGCTCACCCCGTCACGACCGTTGAGACCATGGACCGCGTGGCCCGCCAGACTGAGGGCTACCAGTGGTCCCACGGGCACTTCGGCTCTCTCGTGCTCGAAGCGCGAGTCGACATCGCCGCCGATGAGGTTCTGCCTGTGGGCGACGCCGTGGCCCGTGCCACAGCCTACCTGTCGCGGGATCTGCTCGTTCGCGGCATCGTGGTGCCCAGCACCACCGGCCGCTCCGTGCAGGAGGCGGCCTCGGCGCGTCCGGCGGCGCCGGTCGTGGCCCTGTCGTCAAACCTCGACACCTGCCGCAAGTCCCGGCTGTTGTGGGGCGTCCTCCCCGTGCATCTCTCCGAGGAGGCTATAGCCGACCACAAAGCCGCGGCCCGGAGCGCCGTAAAGAAGCTGGGCATCGCCGAGGACGGTCACTACATCCTGCTGGTCCGCGGATTCTCCCCGGACGCGCGACTGAGCATGCCTTCGGTGGGTGTGCTGCTGGTCTGACGCATAGAAGCCAAGAACGTGGCAGGTCGAGATCCTGCGGTAGTTAGATTTTCACCTTCGAGAATCGGTCGCGTCGAGGTGGTAGGGTCGCGTACCAAATATGGAGACAGATTTAATTGTCTATGGCTAACGTTGAATGTCCGCAGATGGCCGAAGCGCCAGTACATTGGCGTCCAAATTCGATACAAACACCTAAATTTCGACGGTCCGCTATGAATCTTTCAACTGCCGGTGGTTTTCCCAGAGTGGAGAGCATAATTTGCCGCGCTGCACTGACAGCAACCGGCCAAGTCCGGACCCTCGGGCTTTGGGAAAACCACCATACTGAACGTCCTGTTGAGCCACCATTGCCGCCTCATGAAACGACTTCATGCAAAGCAAAACCCCGCTTCGGCGGGGATCTGTGTTGTATAGGTGCAGTACGTATTCAGATGTTACGCATTGAGTGTGCGCCGTCTTGCAAAACCCAGGCCGGCTAAGCCCAGGCCAATGGGAAACAGCGCGTTGGGTTCGGGGACCGACATTGGCGCTGGCACCGAAGCGTTTTCGTCTTTGCGCGCATCTCACCCCGCTGCGCGGTCACGAATCCGGGAAGAACTGAATGAAGTTCATCAAGAGTTGTTCTTGATAGATGATGGCCATAGACGTTCGAAAGTTCGTTTCCCAGGAATACATTAATACATAGCTTGCGGGTTTGCCGATTTCTTTATGTCTCATCTGAACTATGTCGATATGATTGTGCAATGCTCTCCCGGGAATCCCGCAGATTTACGACGCGTGCTTTACTTTCCTTTCGTAGGAATTACGCGAGCGACAGAATCTCGCTCAGCAATTCCTTGGTACGCGACGTGACGATGTGCGGCGGTTTTGGTCTCGCTAGATCCTCGGCCGCGCCGGGTCGACGTCGACAAGCACGCCGTCTTCCAATACGTGAAATCAGTCTCCGGTGATTCTCAACGGTCGGCGCCTGCATCGGGATCCAAACAAATAAACCCCGACAGACCGCCCTCAATCGCGTAGGCCGGCAGATTCGAGTGGCTCGAACACACTTTGCCATCTTCCGTGAAGACCAGGTCGCGCAGAAAAGTTACGCGCGTGGGACTCGGATAGCTGATGAAGATTTCGGTCTTTGGGGTGAAGCGGAAGATACGGTCGGAAAGATTCGACGTGATCCAGATATCGCCTGTTTCGGGATGGACGTTGAGCGCATAGGGTGTTTCGTATTCATTCGGCGCCAGGCGCGGTAGGGGATAGCTCTTGAATTCATCGGTGTTCGGATTGAAGCGCAGGATGGCCCCTTCATCGAACGACGGGATCCATAGCATACCCTCCTGGTCGAACCGCGGCCGGCGCGGGCCGCGCAGGGGCGTTTCGATTTCTATGATTTCCAGGGTTTCGGGATCTATGCGACCGATGCGATCGGCATACAGTTTGGCGTACCAGACACTCCCGTCGACGGGGCTTATATCGATCCCGTAGGGCATATTCAGGACTTCTTTTCCTTCACCAGTCCAAGCGTGGTGAGACATGCTCAGATGCAGGTTTTTACGCGGAAACCACGACGCGATTTTCAAGATCGCTGGAAGAAAGGCATCGGCCACCCAACGATAAAAGCCGTTTGAAGGCAGATCGATCACTATGAATGTTTCCATAGCTGGATCAAATCGCGCTACCTGGTTTGAAGCGGCAAGCGTGAACCAGACAATACCCCGCCGATCGATACGAAGCGTGTGGGGGTAAAGCGCGTCTCCGCCGACCGTATAGACGCCGAAACGCTTCGTGCCCGGGTCGTACGACATCAATGTCGATGACAGTGCGTTCGTGATCCAGAATCGGCCATCCTGGTCCTGTGCCAGTACGATACCCGACAAGGCTGTTAGAAGCACGATAACGGCTGTCTGCGCAAGTTTTTTCTTCAGATACTCTCTCACCCTTATATCTTCCTGTAACATTACTGGAAAATTTGCTCTGTTCGCATACCACTTTGATGACCAATTCTTCAGTACAGAAAGACGGAACCCTGTTGGATGTATTTTTTGTCCCATAATATGCTTATAAGCCCCTATTTTTGGTTGCCAACCTTATCGCCCACAGTTAAAAAAATGTGACATGTTGGCTTAATAATACGATTGCCACGACCTTTTGCACGAGCAC
>CAMYOI010000265.1 GCA_947259955.1 uncultured Gammaproteobacteria bacterium | reverse complement strand
TCAAGCACAGTTTACGTAGCTCACAAGAGTAAGGCCGGATAAAATCTAACTACTACCCGTCCAGAAACTACAGACTTGTTGCGATAAACAAACTCCAGTCGTTTAGCCGTTGCTCTCAGATCGTTACTACACCTCAGACTCCCACTTTTCGCGTCAGTATCGGTTATATCGAGAGTGTCGCGATCTACCAGAAATAGCCGAGTACAGCAGTTCATCTGCCGTTCGCCAGTGACCGTCCTCGGGCAATTTCCTGCCGATCAGGCTTTGTTCCAATTACGGTTGCTGCGGATCGATCTCAGTGAGGCACCGCTATCCTATACAAGGGAATGCTTATTGTCCGTTGTCTGGCACTTTCCAGCCGTTCATAAAACCTGATCTTTCAATGGTATTGCCAGCGTTCTGATGGCCAGGGTGGTGCAAGGGTTGGATCAGCCTGAACGACGGCTTCATTTCGTTGCAGTCATTCGAACACTTTCAGTATGATCTTTTTGACACCGTAAAGCGCCCACTATACTCCACGCGCTACACGTCCCTTTATCTCAAAGGTCGTGCTAGTTCAATGGAGTACAATCCTCCAGTCTGAGTTATGCGACATCACATCAAAAAGATAATCGGACACATATGGGTATCATTAATAGTTCTGCTGACAATTACACCTTCCTTGAATTGCCCACCGAGTGGTACGGAGATTGGCATCCCACCCCAGTCCGTCAATGGCTTGTCTCGAGGATGTCGATCCGTTCGCGTTCGGAGAGTTACCCATTGTGGACGGCATCAATCACCCATCGGATCGGCAGCCGACATGTCTTGTGTAGCGCGCTATAACAAGCGAAGGCAGCGGATGGCTAACGCGCCCGTCACTTCGCTTGCAATCGCGAACGTCTCATACTGACAGAAACCGGAATAAAGTTCCGATCCCCACTGCCCGAGCCGCTCAATTTCCTGCAACGGGACTGGTCGATGCAATGGCACGAGGTCCGCAGGGCGTGGATCGGGCCAATGTTCAAGTTTACCGGCGGGCAATTTACTTCCCTGTTCTTCGGAACCGGCAATAAACGGCGTCGGATACTCATCTATCCCTGGGTGGACCCGAGCCACTACCGCCCCCGCACGCTGCGCAAGGAAAAGGCCTACATCGATGCCCTGCAAAAACAGCAGGGACCCGAGTACGAGGCATTGACCACGGCGAGCGCCGTCGTCGAATGAAGCCTTGGCAAACATGGGGAGACCATGTAAGAGATAGGCTATAGTATAATTAAAAGCAGCAAAGCAGGGACAACGCGCATGGCCAACCGCAACACCGGTGCCGCACGATTCCCGACAGGCGCTTGATTTACAATGAGATTCAGGCGCCAGGTCAAAGCGCGGCGCTCGGGGCATGTGGAAAACGCAACGCCCGGCTACACGTGGCGCGCCGCCGGCGAACCTGTTTGTCGCTGCGTCGCGCATTCAAGCCGATGGTAGTAGAGGCCAAAATCTTCTGCAATTTGAAAACGCAGTCCGTCTATTCCGCCTGCGATCTTCGGTCGCACGGCGAGCGCCCGATGCCTACAGCAGGAGTGCCCGACGCTGCAGGAAGCAGATGCATGGTTAGGTTTATTTCTTCTGCCGGCATCCTGTTGGTCCTAGCCCTGGCGCTACAGATAGCCTCCTGCTCGCCGTCCAGGCCGCCTGAATCGATGGGCGAGGCGCGCGGTGTCCTGACGCTGGGCCTGCTGCCGGACGAGAGCGCCGAGCGGCAGTTGCAGAAATATACACCGATCGTCCGTGCGATCAGGGCAAATACCGGATTTGATGTCCGGCTGGTTACGCCCGCCGATTATGCCGAGCTGGTTTTCATGTTTTCCAAGGGTGAGGTTGACCTCGCGTACTTCGGCGGCTATACGTTCGCGAGATCGCATGAGCAGAGCGGGGCGATACCGCTGGTGATGCGCGACATCGACGCCAGGTTCGTCAGCTACCTTGTCGTGCGGCGGGACAGCGCCGCGAAACAGCTTAGTGATCTCAAGGGTGCGGTCTTTGGTTTCGGATCCCGGCTGTCGACCTCTGGGCACATCATGCCCAGGTACTTCTTTGAGCAGGAAGGTATTGTCTCCGAGTCCTTTTTTTCGACGATCAGGTTCTCCGGGGCGCACGACCGCACCATCCAGTGGGTAATCGATGGCACGGTCGATGCGGGCGTCGTGAACGGGCAGATCCTGAATCGGTTCCTCGCGACCGCTGGCGACACTGCCGGCGCAGTTCGAATTTTGTGGCAGTCGCCGCCTTACGTCGACTACGTCTGGGCGGTCCAGCCGTCGATGACGATTAAGACGCGACAGGCGATACTGGACGCATTCCTGTCGCTCTCCCGCGACGACGCCACCGCCAGGCGCTTTCTCGAAGACGTCGGTGCGGATTATTTTGTTCCAGCCGACGTATCTGATTTCGAGCAGTTGCAGGCAGCCATCGAGTTCGCAAAGTCTACGTGGAGGGTTGATGAAAGTGACATATGAGCGGGTCTCAGCTGGATGAGCCAACTGTTACGTTATTTCGTCGCCTTGATAGCCGCCATCTGTCTGTTCTTGGCCGCGTTCGGCGCTCTCCTGGTGTATCAGCAGCACCGGATCGACTCGCTGGCGCGGCTGAATAACGAGTTCTTCGCTCCCAGCCGGCTGTATCTCACGCGTGCCCTGGTCGCCCTGGACGCTGCCACCCTGGCCCTCAGCAAGAAACACTGGGCGCTGCCTGGCGAGGCGCACGTTCCGGTTAAATTTGGGGTGCAGGCCAACCTCATCGGCGTCGAGCAGAACCTGCTCGAGCTGATCCGCCTGCGGTACGACTACGACTACCTGGAGATCTTCGGGCTGCCATCCGCGGCACTGCAGCGGCTCCAGACAATCAGGGAGCAGTTCGATGCGCGGTTGGCCGACCCGTCCACTTCGGGCACGCCGTTGGATTCATTGACGTCGTTGCGTAACCGGCTGACCCAGCTCGAACGGATATACGAGCTGGGTCATGCCAGGCTGCAGCGGCAGACAAGAGAGACCGCTGCCGACTCTGCCGAGTTCATGCTGACGGCTTTGCTGCTGCTGATGCTGGTATCGGCGCCCCTGATCATCGCCCTGGGCCGGCGTCTGCGTCTCGCGGTGCGCGAGGAGATCCGGTCACGCCGCGAGCTGGAGGAGGCCAAGGCCGATCTGGAGGCCATCGCCCTGTTTGACAGTCTCACAGGGCTCGGGAATCGGAACCTGTTCAGGTCGCGGCTGGACCAGGCGGTCGAAATGTCGCGCCGCTCCGGTCGGATGTCGGCGCTACTGTACCTGGACCTCGATCATTTCAAGCGGATCAACGACTCAATGGGACACGACACCGGCGACGAAGTCCTGCGAGTGGTCGGTGCTCGCATCCGGGACACCGTTCGAGGGGTCGATACGGTGGCGCGCCTCGGTGGCGACGAGTTTATCATCATCGTCTCCGATATGGCCCACGACGAGGACGCCGCTGCCATTGCCGGCAAGCTGCTGCTTCGGATCGCCAAGCCCATCAGTGTCGGAGGCTACGCACTGGAGATCTCGGCCAGCATCGGCATCGCGCTGATGCCCACCGACAGTGCCAACTCGCTGACTCTGATGAAACATGCGGACATTGCCCTGTACAAGGCAAAGGATTCGGGTCGCAACAACATCCAGTTCTTCGCCGAGGAGATGAGCAGCGCGATAGTCCGGCAGACCGCGATCGAGCGGGATCTGCGCAACGCAATCAACGAGGAGCGGCTCGATCTGTACTATCAGCCGCAGGTGGATCTTGACAGCGGCAAGGTTCATTGCATGGAGGCACTGTTGCAACTGCGAGGTCAGGATGGCGGCGCCGTCTCACCGGCCGACTTTATTCCAGTCGCGGAAAATTCGGGGCTGATGCCGGAAATCGGTGACTGGGTACTGAACAGGGCGTGCCGTGACGCGCTGGCATTGCAGCGGCGGGGCGCTCCCGACTTGCGGCTGTCGGTCAACCTGTCGGCGCGCCAGTTTCGTGATCCCAGGCTGCTGTCCTGGGTCGAGCGTGCCTGCCTGGCAAGTGGACTGCGGCCGGAATCCCTGGAGCTCGAGATCACCGAGGCTATGCTGGTCGACAATATCGCCGAGGCAGTATCCACGTTGAGCGAGCTGCAGCGTCTGGGAGTGACGGTTGCCATCGATGATTTCGGCATCGGGTATTCGAGCCTTAACTACCTCAAGCAGCTGCCGATCGACACGTTGAAGATTGATCGATCGTTTATTCGCGACATCGAAACGGATAAACAGGATAGGAGCATCGTCGATGCCATCCTGGCAATGGCGCATAGCCTGTCGCTCAAGGTAGTAGCCGAGGGGATCGAGAATACCTGGCAGCTGCGCTACCTCGCCTAGCGGCACTGTGACTTCGGCCAGAGATACCTGTTCTCGAAGCCGTTGCCGGTGGACAAGGTGCCGACCGGTTCGATAAGCATAGCCGCTGTGGGTCAAGTGAAAACCGGAAGCGGCAGGCTGCCGCCGGATTCCTGGAATTTTTTAAAAGTATTGCAGCCTTATGACAACCAATAATCGCCCGGGATTGATCCAACATTCTGAGAATTGAACTTCTCAGGTAAGTCGGGTATGGGGCATACCTTACCCGACAAACTGCTGACCTACCGTGATCAGGTGGCGACAGGCAGCTCTGTGGGTCGATTGCTGTCTGTATGGATGAACGACTACGAGCGAGCACTTAGCTAATGAATAGAAAGGATCACTGGGAACATGTCTACTCGACCAGGTCGATTGAGAAGCTGGGTTGGTATGAGCCTCACTTACAAACCTCCTTGGATTGGATTAAGGAGCTCAGTTTAGACGCAGACGCTCCTATTATCGATGTTGGCGGGGGCGTATCCACATTAGCTGACGATCTTTTACAAGCTGGCTACAGGTCTGTCACGGTCCTCGATGTATCGGCCAGGGCGCTCAGTGCGATCAAAACACGGATGGGTAAAGAAGCAGCGCAGGTAACCTGGATTGAAGGTGATATCACTTCGGTCGATTTACCGTTGAACCATTATGAATTGTGGCATGATCGGGCAGTATTCCATTTTCTCACGATGCCCGAGCAGCAACAGAAGTACCGGGAGAACCTTAGCAAAGCGCTAAAGCCGGATGGAAGTCTGATTATCGGTACATTTGCGTTAGAAGCGCCACCACAATGCAGTGGTTTACCGATACAACGGTACAGCCCGGAGCGCTTGGAGGACACGCTGGGAAGAGAGTTTGTACTTAAGCGTCATCGGAAAGAATTACACATTACGCCGAGCGGGGTGGAGCAAATGTATCTTTATTGCCATTTCCAAAAAACACTTCAAGCGGTTGACGAATGACCCTTTTGGCCGGTTCCGGGAGTTCGCCCATCTTGGGCGAATGGCTGTTCAGGGCAAGTTCCTGCCATTTAGGCGTCAATCTTAATTTGGACGTTTCGCCTGATAACACCCATGGGTGGTGCGTTGCAACAAGCGGATCGGTCCTCGAATTGAATGGCCGTTATCTGGCGAACACCGGAAATAGAAAATCTCTCGGATTCGCTGATGAGCGATCAAATCGAATGGGTCAAATTGACCAAGAATGCTGCTTTAAAATTTGAGGGCATTTCTTCCTGTACCCTACCTTGCATATGAGGATATGAAAATTGAGATCGACATTGTGGCAATGGTATAGCACGGAGCATAAGCATCACCTCCGTCAATCTGACAATGGATTATTTTCAGCAGACGCATTCATGCTATTCGCACAGCCTTGCGCAACTGCTGTTGACCCAACCCAACCGGCAC
>CAMYOI010000264.1 GCA_947259955.1 uncultured Gammaproteobacteria bacterium | reverse complement strand
GCCTAGGAGACGATGACTGCCGGGCCATCGTGCGGCCGCAACTCGTGCTGGACGGCGACGAATGCTCAACAGAGGCGCTCTCGCACCCGTACGAGACTTTATCCGTGAGCCGCGCATCGAAAATTCTACCCGGCATGATCCTGTCAACCTGGCCCGCGAGCCGCCCGTGAGCGCCTTGCCGGTGAACAGCATAGCGATTATCCTGCCTATCCGTTACCGCGACCGGCGAAAGCGTTTCTGTCGGTTTGCGGGCAGCGCCGTGCGTTGACTGGCCTGCGCCAGGCGGGGCATCGGGCCGCAGAACCAGACGACACCGCCGTCGACCGCAGCGTCGCGCGGCAGCCTTGTGCATCGGAATAGGAGTAAGTTCAATTGGCTGAAACAACAATTACCTGGGTCGGAATCTTCGTATGCCTGAGTCAGTCCGCCATGTTCTCGGGTATGAACCTGGCGGTGTTCAGTCTCAGTCGCATGCGTCTGGAGGTGGAGGCGTCCGGCGGTAGTGAGTCGGCCAGGCGTGTACTGCTGTTGCGCGGCGATCCCAACTTTGCGTTGACCACGATTTTGTGGGGCAATGTCGGCATCAACGTGCTGCTGACATTGTTGTCTGGTTCGGTGCTGGCAGGCGTAACGGCATTCCTGTTCTCCACCTTCGTCATCACGATCATGGGCGAGATCACGCCGCAGGCCTATTTTTCGCGCAACGCGTTGAAGATGGCGTCATTGATGGCGCCGGTGCTGCGCTTCTATCAGATCCTGTTGTATCCGGTTGCGAAGCCCTCCGCGATGGCACTGGACGCCTGGCTGGGCCGCGAGGATATCCTGTATTTTCGCGAGGCGGGGCTGAAGGAGGTCATTCGCCGTCACATGCTGGCCAAGGATTCCGAGATCGGCTTCGAGGAGGCGGTCGGTGCGATGAATTTTTTCACCATCGACGATCTGCCCATCGTCAGCGAAGGTGCGCCGATTGACCAGAAGAGTATCTTGTCCGTGCCGTTTGCGAATGGCCGACCGCAGTTTCCACCTTTCGAGTCTGATCCCGACGATGCCTTCGTACGCCGTGTGGCGGCGTCGGGCAAGCGCTGGGTGGTGATCTGCGATGAGAAAGGCGAGCCGGTATTTATGCTCGATGTCGACGGCTTTCTGCGGCAGGCACTGTTCGAGGAGGGTCCCTGCGATATCCGGAAGTTCTGCCACCGCCCGGTAGTGGTGACGAACCGCGCCAGCCCGCTGGGCAAGGCCTTGGTGCACCTGCGCTTCAAGCCGGATGTAGAGGACCATATCATCGAGAACGACATCATCCTCGTGTGGGGCGAGGAAAGGCGAATCATCACCGGCTCCGATATTCTGGGACGCCTGCTGCAGGGCATTGCCACTGCAAAGCATTCGCGCGCACAGTGACCTGACGGCCAGATGGGCGATTCCCGAGGGATCGCCCGATCCGCAGGGGGGCGTGTCGCTAACGCGTCGTCGTTTCGTGCAGGGCCTGGCGGCCGGT
Source organism: uncultured Gammaproteobacteria bacterium (assembly GCA_947259955.1). Classification (GTDB taxonomy): domain Bacteria; phylum Pseudomonadota; class Gammaproteobacteria; order Arenicellales; family JAANXG01; genus JAHEKE01. The sequence continues at coordinate 4,315 of CAMYOI010000264.1, read as the reverse complement.
GGCGCGCTGTTGGGGATGGGCGTGAGCCCACACCTAAGCTTTGCTGACCAGATGCGTGTGCGTATGGGTCCAAATGTGCTGAGTGGTACCCGTTTCGATCTGACCTATAGACCCACGCCTGTCAACTTTTCCGGCAAGGACCGTCTTGCGACCGCCATCAATGGGTCGGTGCACGCACCGGTGCTGCGCTGGAAAGAGGGCGATACGGTTACCCTGAATGTCACCAATAATCTGGCTGAAGATATCTCGATCGCACCAGCTGGGCACCTCACCGCGCCCGAATGACGACCCCCTCCGACGAAAACTTCCCTATCCCACTGCGCTTCGTCGACTTCGCCGTACGCGCCTGGCGGGAGGGCAAGTACGTACAGGTGATCGCGCACGCGACACCGGCGGGCAACATGCGGCAGCCGGTGGCGGTGAGCACCGGCAGATTCTCGGCCGACGACTACCGCCTTCCGCTCGAGGCCAATCTCGAGGAGGGAGTGCAACTCGGTCGCGATCTGACGCGGCTCCTGCTGCCCCGCGAGGTATGGGCTCTGTTGAGCGAGAGCATGATGCTCATTGCCCCCGAGCCGAATCTCGGCCTGCGGCTGCGACTGTGCCTCGACGAAGACCTGATCGAGTCGGTGGTCCGCTTCGCGTCGGTCTCGCGCTTCGTGGTCGCGGATCTGACCGATCCCAAGAGCATCCCGGCCGAGCTGCAGGCGATCGTGCCGAACTTTCCCTCTCTGCCGGTCAGCCTGATCATCCAAGGCTCCCAGCGGGAGTACGCGGTCTCAGAACACATAGTGAGGCGCGAATCGGTAGTCGGGAAGCGGGTAGTCTCCTACAGGAATCTCGATCACCTACTGTCGATTCTCGACGAGCAGGTGCTGGCGCGCGCCGGGAGTTAGCCGCCCTGGTGCCAAAATCCCGCGCCAACCTCACTCACTTCCACTGCGTGTTTTTCCCCAACAGCAAACACCGTTTCCAAGTAACACCGGCCGGATGAGGTAAACAGACCGCCGACGAGATCAAAACTCCCGTCAACACCCATACCGCCACCGCATAGCGGTTATCCTTTTTATCTATCAAGACCGAGTTCATTCGTCAGCGCGGCCCGTGGCGGACGATCATTGCAGTTGAGTATGTCACCCTGGAATGGGTTGATTGGTTCAATCACCGTCGGTTGCTGGAGCCGATTGGCAACGTGCCGCCGGTGGAATTGGAAAAGTCGTACTATCTCCAACAGGAAGGGTCGGCCATGGCGGCCTGTCTCACACGAAATAGTCTCCGGAATTCCCGGGGCGGTTCAGTGGGGCAGATTCTGGATGGGTGAGGCTCTGTCCCCTTATTTCAGACATCGAAACCTGCAAGCAGTGTGGCGGCGCGTTCAAGGTGATTGCCAGCAGCGAAGACCCATCATCAAACAGATTCTGGACCATTTGGAAAACCGGACTAAATCGCCGCAATCCGCTTCTCATCATGACCCTGTCGACCCGGCCCACGTGTCGCCCAATAGCGCCTTGAGCACATCGCCGGTGAACGGCATAGCGATTGTGCACGATCTCCATCATTCTACTTTCCTAAGTCAGAATCTTTTCACTTTGCACCGAATCTACCGCTTGAATAGGTTTTCGATTATTGTACCGCGTCAAAAATACTGGATCGCAACCCACGTCCGGAGAACCCCACGAATGAACAATACGCTATGAACCGGCGCACCAGAAATATCGACATGCTCGTCGCCGAAGCAAGACGCAGGGCACCGCTGGACGCGGTCGAAGTCATGGAGGGCGAAACGGATTCGACGGTGGCCGAAGTGCTCAAACACCTGCATCCGGCGCTCGCCTTTCCCATTCTGCTGCGGTTTCCGAAGGAACGACGCGATGCGATACTGCCGCTGGCCGGTGAAAAGCTGGCGCGGCCGTGGGCAGAGAATCGGCAGTATCCCGATAACAGCGTTGGGCGGCTCATGGAGCCGGTTGTGGCGGTTTTTCCGCCGGACCTGATCGTGGAGGACGCAGTCCAACAGATTCGTGAACTGGTGCGCCAGACCGTCGTTACCTATGGTTATGTGACGGACGCTGACGGCAAATTGCTTGGCGTCCTGACGATGCGTGACCTGTTGCTCGCCGACGTGCACCAACCTTTGCATGAGATAATGCTCGACGAACCTTTTTTCCTCTCCCCGCAGACCTCCGTGTCGGATGCCATGAAAGAGGTCGTATATCGCCATTATCCGGTGTACCCCGTGTGCGACGAGCAAGGGCGCCTGATCGGGATCGTGCACGGGTTCATGCTCTTCGAACAGCAAAGCTTCGAGATCAGCTCCCAGGCCGGCCGCATGGTGGGTGTGGACAAGGAAGAGCATGCGACCACACCCTGGCTGCGGTCGTTTCTGTTTCGCCATCCCTGGCTGCAGCTCAACCTGCTCACCGCGTTCGCCGCCGCCGTCGTCGTGAGTCTGTTTGAGGACACCATCGCCCAGGTGGTCGTGTTGGCCGCATTCCTGCCGGTGCTGGCCGGGCAATCCGGAAACACGGGCTGCCAGGCCCTGGCGGTAACGATCCGGGGGCTTACGCTGGGAGAATTCGAACGGGACGTTTACCGTCAGGTCCTGGCAAAGGAAACCTGGCTCGGGCTTCTCAATGGAATCCTGGTGGGAATCGTGGCGGCGATCGCCATGATCCTATACGCCAACCACAGCAATGCCGAGCAGCCGCTGGTGCTCGGACTGGTGGTATTCCTGGCAATGACTGGGGCGTGCGTGGCGAGTGGAGTCACCGGTGTCCTCGTGCCGCTCACTCTTAGACGGATCGGGGCCGATCCGGCCACCGCCTCGAGTATTTTCCTGACCACGGCGACCGACATCGTCAGCATGGGGTTGTTTCTGTGGCTGGCCAGCCTGTTTGTACTTTAGATGCCAAAAGGGGTGCTCGCAACGCGGGAGCAAAGCCCCTTGGGATCAACCGGCGTCGCCTGAATCTAGTCGTGCCTTACGCGATAGAGCTGAACAGCGCGCACGTCATCGCCGCTGTTGTCTACTGACTATGCGAGAGAAGTCTACATCATCCAGCGGGCAATACCATCGACAGATCCCGCGTGGACCGCTAGCCCGATGATCCGGCGCGTGTACTGATCCGTGACAACCGGCATTCAATAGCTTTAAAGCGTGATCGACTCACACCGGAATAAATCCACACTCCACACATTATTTATCATGTGCCGGAGGAAGTTCAGCCACGAAGGACCAAGCGAGTCAGGGCTCGGGTGATAGTGGCTTGCCAAAACCCGACGGTCGACGTCTCTATCAATATCGATGCCGAACGCGAGTGATATCTACTGGGCGATTTTTGGGCATCCGCAGTTGGAGATTCTCTGCTTCATCGCGACGATTGCTGCTACCACTTTGCGTGGCGGTCCTTCCCGACCTGGATTAAAGCGGATTTTCGGCGTAAATAGCAGTTGATGCCTGCGCTTGACGCCGCGGTGGCGCTGGAGAACACCAAACTTACGGGCATGACCGATTTCCTGATCGTCGACACCGGCCATACCCTGAGGCGCTCCAGTCCCAACGTGGCCGACGAGGTCGTTCATTTTCTGCGGTACGGTCGCTTCTCGCGCTCGCAAGAGCTTGCGCCGGCCGGTGAGTGACTTCGAGGCGGCTCCGACCAGCCGTTCGGTGTGTGGCGTTTCGTGTGTTGCAGGCACCGGTGGTGCATGCGAAGATCGAGCGCACTCTTAAACCGCTTTCCGCTCACGTGTCCAAGAATAGAGATAACGGTTCGCGATGACCCGCTTCAAGCGACGACTGTTGTTCGGCTCGGTGCTAATCGTGCTGGTTGCGGCGGCGATCGCGGCCTGGCTGTGGGTGCCGACGCGCAACGCCCTGCTGCGCGCCGAGGCCTTCCAGTTCCGGCGCATGCTGGTCACCCAGGTCGGCGATGAAGCCTATCGGTTCTTCTTTATCACCAATCGCGTCCTGGCAAACGACGATGAGCGCCCAAAGGACCGCTTCGGCAGCGCGCGCGAGGATCAACTCAAGTTCGGCGTCTTCGACACGCGCATCGAGCCGACGCTGGGGATTGGCATGATCATCAACCCGAGCGAGTGGTTCCAGGACGAAGAAATCAAGCTGTCGAATATCGAGGTCCTCGAACACGCTGATTTCGTCGATCAGCTCGGCCGGCAGGTGCGGGCGTCACCTTACGGCTCTTTGTTGATCAACGTCAACGGCTTCAGGGAGCGCTTCCTATCGGCGCTACGCAAGACGGCGTTTCTCGGGCACGTCATGGATATCGATACGCCGACTCTGGTATTCGACTGGCCC
>CAMYOI010000263.1 GCA_947259955.1 uncultured Gammaproteobacteria bacterium | reverse complement strand
CGACCAGAACGTTTCTCATCAACTGTACGTCGTTTACGCAGCCATGCAAATCCGATACGTGATCCGCCCTGTAATCGTCAATGCCGATCAGCAATGCACGCTTGGTGGGACCGTCTGCGGACAACACCGGTGTGACCGATAAAAACAAACAGGTAATCCCAAATCCAAAAATCTCTCGGTAACCCATCGCTTACAATCTCCAGAAATAACAAGCCTATATATGGACGAGGCTACTCATATCTCCCCATCTCCTCCAGAATCGCATCGACAACGCGCGTCGTCAAAGTATCGAGATTGCGTCTGGAACCCCGTATTTCAAATGTTGCCACTCTGTCGGCTGCCCGGCCCAGCGCCATCCGGAGTGTGAGCGTATCACCGCTGACAGCGTAAGTTCCGCTTGGCCGATAGGCGCCGGGGAACTGGTCCGAATCAAGGTAAACAACCGGCATTGGTTCACGGCCGCTACGCGTGGCGGCGTAACTCCTCTCGCGCAACAGCTTGCGCACGCTGGCGGAGAGGTTCAAATCATCGATCAGCTCCAGCGCATTGACCAGCATCGGTTGCAGCAGCATGGGCCTGCGGCTGGTGAGCGGAATCGCCGCGCGATCTTGCTCCTTTAGCTGGCCGATGGGAAAACTCTCCGCTCCGCGTGGCGTCGCGATGCGAGGGCGTTGTATACCGCCGATGTGCGCCGCCAGGCGGGGAACCTCGTCCGCGACATACTGAAACAGCGGGCTCACTTCTATGAACTCTTCCTCGTGTAGTGCCGCGCCCTTGATTCCCCGCAGCAGCGCGTGCGTCAGTAGCCCTTGCTGAAACTCGGATGTCTCATAGCTGACCGCGTTAGCGGCGCTCCCCATGAGCACGTGCAGACCAGTACGATCCTTGAGGCGATCGATGGCGCGAATCTGATCGGAGGAGATTTCGCGTTGATCCATCAATACTTTGGCTACCGCGCCCGCCGCGCAGGTATCCAGCACCATCACCTGCTTCAGCGCGGGGGACTCTTTGAACCACTTCACCATCTCGCTGCTGGACACGGTAACGCGGTCCCGGACGGCGGGGTCGTCAAGACTTGTCGATCGAGCTTCGCTGGTAAGGTAGTAGTAGGAACCGCCCGCGGCAGCGCCATGTCCCGCCAAGTACACCACGAGGATATCTCCGGAAGCGGCCGATCGGATTCTGCGGAATGCCTCCTCGAATCTTTTCTTGGTCGGCGGATTACCTCCGGGGCTCGTCAACAATGACACGTCTACGTTGTCGGCGCCGAACAGCCGTTCTCCTCCCAGACGGATCACTTTCGCGACGTCTTGAGCGTCTTTGGCGGCGTACTGCAGGTCGATGCGCTCTCCTTCGTAGTCGGATATCCCGGCAACGATAGCCCACAGCTTGGGTTTCTTTGTATCGCCGCCGGCCCGGGAGTAAACCTGGATGGCGCCTCGGCTCGACAGGTAACCCTCGGCGTTAAAGGCGCGAACTTCGACCATGTTCTCGCCCGCTATCAGGTATGGGTGATCGACGATGGGAATCGCAATCTCGAGGGCCTGGGCGTGGGGATCGGGCTGTGGACCTCTGGCGTCCGCTACCATCTCTTTGCCGTTGATCGACACAATGATCCTGCCGATGCCGCCGCCGCGATTCTTGAGTTTGATATGAACCTCAGGTCGCTTCGGATCGATCTCCGCTATTTCCACCGCGGGATAAAGCTTGGGGTGTGCAAAGGCCTCAACATCGCGTAACGGTTGGGGATTTCGACCGAGTTTCTTGGCCAGGAGTCCCGGATCATAGTAACGCTCCTTGAGCTGATTCAGCGCAACGGCCTCCGTTCCAATAACCCAGTGCAGCCCGTCAACGTCACCGCCATTGGATGCGTCAAAACGCCCGTCCCGATCCACTACGGCCCAGCCGCCATCACGAAAACTAACCAGTTTGCATAGCTCGTTACCAGTGGACGTATCCCACAAACGCGCTGTCTGATCGGCGCTGCCTGTCAAAACGAAGCGGCCGTCCGGAGAAAAACTCACGGCGATGATACTGCTCGCGTGCCCCTCGAAACGCCGGAGTTCCCGGCCGTTGCCCATGTCCCACAATCTCGCAGTATTGTCCTCACTGCCGGTCACGATGTATCGGCCGTCCGGCGAAAACCTCGCTGCGTAGACACCATCAAAATGGCCATTCAGGGTATATACCGTCCTTCCGGTCTCGACGTCCCAGACCTTTGCCGTCTTGTCCCAGCTGGCACTTAGGGCAAAGCGACCGTCCGGAGAAAAAGTGACGTCGTTTACGAACCCCTCATGTCCCTCAAAGCGTCTAAGTTCCCTGGTGGTTTCAGCATCCCACAACCGCACCTCATTCGCACTTCCTGTCAGCACCCTGTGCCCGTCGGGTGAAATGGCCGACGATGATACGAGATTCGGATGAGGCCCGAAGCGTTTGACTTCCTCGAACGGTTTCGCCGCCTGCCACAATCGTGCCGTCCGGTCGTCGCTTCCGGTCAACACGTGTTTGCCATCCCGGGTAAACATCACGGGCCTGACCCCTGCGGAGTGTCCCTCGATTCGACTCATGCCGGAGTCCACCGCCACGTCCCAAATTCCCGCCGTGCCGTCGCGACTCCCTGTCAAGACCAGGCCGCCGTCTGGAGAAAACGCAACGGCGCGCACGTCGCCCGCATGACCTTGCAGGGCACGGACCTGCGTGCCGCTCGCGGTCTCCCACAGGTATGCGTGATCGTCCCAGCTACCGGTCAGGATGCGTCCACCATCGGGCGAGAACACGACGGAACTTACCAGCGCCGAGTTGCCCTCAAAACTCCGCACCTGCCCGCCGCTGCTCGCATCCCAAGCCCGTGCGATCTTCTCGCTGGCGGTGAATACACGCCGGCCATCCGGCGAGAATTCCACACGTGTGACCTCGCCAACATGCCTGCCGCCGTAAGTAAGAAGTTGTTTTCCGTCCCGAGCTCTCCACAACCGCGCAGTGCGGTCCTTGCCGCCGCTGAGTATATAGCGGCCGTCCGGGGAATAGGCTACGGAAAGGATGCCGTCCGTGTGGCCTTCGAAGCGTCGAATCTCCTCTCCCGAGTCAAGCTGCCACAAGCGTGCCGTGTCGTCCAGACTGCCAGTCAACACGAACGCTCCATCTGGTGAAATCGCAACCGAGGTGACGCCGCCTTCGTGTCCCTCGAAGCGCTGCAGCTCCTCTCCACTCAGTAAATCCCTGAGCTTTGCGCTGGCGTGGCTGCCGACCAGCACATGTTGATTGTCGGGTGACAAGACGAGGGAGGAGATTTCGCTCGGATTGTCTTCTATGCGCAGAATCTCGCGGCCATCATCGCGACTCCACACCCGAACCGTCATGTCGTCGCTGCCGGTAACCATCAGGAGGCCGTTTCTTGACAATGCCACCGCCGTGACCGAGCCGGTGTGTCCTGCCAGCCGCAAAACTTCCGCATCAGTAGCGGTATCCCACAGGCGTGCGGTGCCGTCCTCACTCCCCGTCAACAGGAAGCGGCCTTCCGGTGACAGGGCGGCCGCCGTCACCGTTCCGGTGTGACCTTCGAAGCGGCGAATTTCCTGGCCAGTATGCGCATCCCAGAGCCGCGCCCTTTCTTCCCATGCTGCCGTGATCAGAAAACGGCCGTCGGCTGATACACTCATGGCGGAGATGTATTTGGCATGGCTCAGCTGAACCACGAGTTCGGGTTCGCCGGTCAGTTTATCACCTGGTTCGGTAGACTCCGGAACCTGGCCGAGCGGTTCGGCTTGTCCCTGAATTCCGGAACACGCCGCGAGAAGCAGGGAAAGCAGACACGGAAAAACGCGCCTCCACATCATGTCAGGCGAACACCAGAAGGAGTACCGGGCCCGCATTCTGATCGAATGACAGGTTCTACGATAGCGCCGTGGCGGAAAACTCAACGCGTGTAACGGAACTCCCACCATTGACTTTTCCGCCCTGATTTCCCGCCGGCATCCACGGTCCAGACCCTCCAGCGTCCGGGTTGGGCACCAACGAAGTCGAACACATATTCAGTCGATCGCAGTTTCTCTTTTAGCCTCAAGGTGCGAACGTTGGTTGCGCAACCGTCCCTTTGGCAGTACTGCACCTCGACTGAGTAGCTTTCAGCACCCCGTACCGGTAACCACCGCAGTCGGGTTTTTCGCGGGAAATGGTTAAACCTGGCGCCGTTCGCCGGCGCAACCAATCTGGGCGCCGGCAGGCCGCCAACGATTCGCAATGTACCAGGGGTGATCATTCGTGTGTCTGGTGAACGCACCGGCTCCTCGATCCGACGGAGAGGGGCGTTGTCCGACTCCTGCTGCGGCTCAATGATTTGCAGGTACGCCACCGTGATACTAACCTCCTCCGTCGCGGTCTGACCCTTGCTGTTGCGCGCAGTGAGCCGGTAGGTTGCTTGTTGTTGAGGATCGACCGATCGGGAGCCTTCCGGGGCTACCTCGCCAATACCGGAAATCCTAACACTCTCGGCAAAAGCCACGCGCCACTCAAGTTCCGCTCCATCACCTGCAATCACAGAAGGTGGGTTGGCCCTGAAAAAAATGACCTGCGGTGGAGGCGTCGCCATTATCGGCACATCGGTACCTCCAATGTATACCTCTTCACGAACGGTCCGGCCGGTCGCGTTGCTCACGGTCAGTACGTAAGTCGATCTGGTCGGCAAGATTTCTCTGGATCCGTGAATCGGCACCCCGCCGACTCCCTCGATCTCGGCTTCCGCGGCGTTGTCGGTGCGCCACTCCAGGAGCACAGGTTTACCCGGTATCACGTTTGGCGGCGAGGCTTTGAAGTAGATGATTCTGGGTGCCGGTTCGTCGTCCGGGATCGGCCCCAAACCTCCACCGGTTGCACAGCCAGCGAGCAGTATCAATAGAAACAGAGGGCCAGACGCAAACGCGTTGATCAAATCGAAACGCCCGCTCAGCATAATCAATCTCCCCTTTCGTTAGAAAATTGAAACCACCGCCACCTTCCGTAATGATCCGAATCATACCCAACATTACCTTAAAACCCCAGAGATCAACTGGCGACCGAATAACGTTTACGTCGGAGCGAAGGCAAAATCGCCATCGTCGTGGTCAGTATGTCGAATATCTAAATACACCGGTGTGTGCTGCTATCCACGTCAATTTTCTTTCCCGATAGGCTGTGGAGTGAGATGAAATCATGATTTTTGGACGCTTTGATGTCCTCCTCGAATTTCTGCTTACCGCCGGTCTTACTGACACAGACAATAAAGCGGCCCGGGTGGCAGCGTGATAGCGTCAATCCCAACTTTTCAACACCGATCGTCTGGCGCTGGCGAATAACTTGGTCTGATTTTCGATTCACTAACGATGTCCTAATAAAGTGAAACGCCCGGTGGTTTCTTCGATTGCATGAGCCGGGATATACTAGTGCTATGGCCAAAAGGTATTTTGTCCTGGTTGCGGAATCTTCTCGATCATGGTTTACAAAGAACCGGAGGTGATATCTTGATCAAGGCCGTGATTCGCTTTGGTGACGGGATTGGGCGGCGTTCCTGGTTGAGAAGTGTCGTTAAAAACGTTCAACAAGGGCTGTTCAATGTCGGACTTCCTATGGGCGTAGATGGTCGTTTCGGAGCCGGCACGCGTACGACGGCTAAAGCCTTTCAACAGGCCAACGGCCTAGAACCAACCGGCGTGTTTGATAAATCCACTTGGAAAACCGTTTCTGAGCACCTGCCCCAACCCGCGCCCGACGTCAATTTACTGCTAAAAAACTTTAACGGTGATTTGGACTGGGTGCATCAACAGGAAGGATTTCGGGGCCGCCC
>CAMYOI010000262.1 GCA_947259955.1 uncultured Gammaproteobacteria bacterium | reverse complement strand
CGACCGCGGCCGGCATTCCCATGCCATCGTCACGCATCTTCAGAACAACACCGGCCGCCATTCCGCCTCCCGCCGAATCACCGTAGATGGCAATATCGGACATGGCGTAACCTTGTTTTTTGAGCTCATTGAAAACTGTGATGACCTGTGCGAGCGTCTGTCGCCACTTTGAGTGCGGTGCCAGTGTGTAGTCGACGGATATGATACGAATCCCAGTGCGATCTGCTACCAAGGCACTGCTGGCAAGGGATCTGCTACCAAGGCACTGCTGGCGAGGGTTGACGCGGCACTTTGAAACGTGTAAGCACCACCGTGTGTGTACACCAGCACCTTGCCATTGTCTTCCCACCCCCTATTCTTAATATCGAGGACGGGCACACCTCCGAAGTCTCTCTTCGTCACGTTTGGCTGTAGACGATCGACCAAGACTTTCTGTATTTCGAGATTGCGGGCCTCTGCCTCTTGTTGTGCAGCCTTCCAGTTTTCGATCTCATCAGGGTCCGGGAATGCAGGTTCCAGGTTCGGATCGGGTAGCGCTCGCAGGAGCGCCTGTGCTTCCTGGGATATCGTGCCGGGAATATGCACATAAGGTGTCTCTACTTGCTGGGAAAATACTTGGTTGGTAAACACAAGCCATAGAGCAAGAACAACACCGCTTTTGTAAATCATTTTCTTCATTGCACTGCCTTTCATGCTTAGGTTAATGTTGAGCACGATTCAGCTAACGCTCCGGTTCAGCGGCGACACGATAGAGCCGTTCGCTGAACCGTTTGTTGGCCCTCCTTGTTTACAGCTTCTCAGCCTTGGGCGCTTTCCAGGTCTTCATTGCCTCGATGTCTGGCGCGTAGACGCGCATGATGACATCCAAAATTTCGTCCTTCCCCCCTGATGGCAACCAGTTCTCCCTTGGCACACCCTCAGGCTGTTTGGGCGATATGTGGATTTCCAGGCCACCTGACTCATCCAATTTCATGCCACCATTTTCGCCGACACTGTATTTGTAATTGTCATTCGGTATAAAGAGACCCTTCTTGGCATCGTAGAGGGTGGCCGACCAGAAAGCCTTCGCTGGCGGCAGCTGTTCTTTGGTCATCTTGATCACATAGTGACCTTTGGCATTGATAGGCGGCTGCCCGTCGGGAGTCCCAATACCAGGATACTGCGCCTGGTCGAAAGGCAGACCGATCGGCCCGACACATGACTGCGTGACCATCGGCTCAAGCGTCATCTTGCCTTTCGGCTGGAAGGCTTTGGTGAGGTACGGATTGCCTTTTGGATCATTCCAGGTCTTCAAGGACTCGATAAGGACTTCTTTAGCAACTTTGGCAAACTTCTCACCATCGATCTTGGCGACTTTGTCAGCATCAAATTGCTTGCCCGGTTCCACACCCAACGGCTTCAACGCAGCCAGGACTTCTTGATCCATTTCATCTTCGGGATCGAATGTTGTGTGATTGAAGATGAACTGCATCGCTTCCAGAAAATTGTTCTTGAAAACAGCCTGGTCATTACTGAACGCCGGGAAGCTGACCTCTCTCGTCGGCTTATTCGCCTTGCCTTGAAATTCCGACAACGTCATGAGCTTCTGGGTCTTCATCGCAGCGATATTGCGTTTCATCCGCTCCGGCTCGCTTGCATGAGGCGTGACCCGCAGGAAGGCAATGGCGAAGTCGCCAGTCATTTTTAAGGTTTTGTCGATCCCCTTGATCGGCTCACCTTTATAGTTCTTTGTCCGCGAGGTATAGAAGAGCATAGTCGTCGGCTTCTTGAAGTCACCCTTGGTCGTCGAAAGCGGGACATCGATGTAGTGGTCGTAAGCGGAAGTTTCTAATGACACGTACTTCGAATCGAAGACTGGAAACTGGATCACGATCGCGTCATCACGCATATCCAGCATTGAAATTAGATAGAGCGAGTCGTTGTTGGGCCGCGGAATCGCCGTGAGCGTATGATCTGAGAGCGTTTCAGGGACCAACATTTTGTTCCAGCCACCAGTGCCTAAGGGGTTCCCTTCCTGCATCGCAAAATTGTTATTGGTGTTGAACATTGCGACGTATTGATAAGAACGACGGACAATATTGTCAATTTCCTCGTCGGTAAATTTTGCCGCAAAGCTATATCCGGCACTGAGCGTGAAAAACGCCACGAGGATCGTAGATAGAATTTTTCTCATGTTTGCTTTCTCCTTTCTGATGTCTGGCAGGGAGCTGACCAGGGCTTGTAGGGTTCGCGGCATTCTCGATGTCGTTTTCATATTCGTTTTCTCCCTGGTTTCCGTGTTCAATATCGCTCGACGACAGGATTACTCGACCAACTCGATTTCTCCGGGTCGCCAAGAGCCTGCCGAACCAGGAATGTTGTTGTCGTAAATGGGTGTGTTTTGCGCGAGGCCTGTCGTGCTGACACCCAGTAACAGAAGACCCGTCAAAATCAATGGACCTATTCGTACCTTCATTTCTCTATTCCTTATCAAATCGGTTTCGGCTTTCTCAAAGCGTGTTCTTGTAGATCATCCCGGGGCTCATGTACGGACTAGATCCGAAGACCCGGTCACCGCCCGCTGGCTGCCATAGAGCGTCGAAATCCAAATCCGGGCCAATGCCTGCCCGACAGGTTCCGGCTGTTTTCTCGGCCGCTCCCCGAACGCCTCGATGAGCATGTAGACATCGAGGCGATTGAGCGCAATGGCAATGGTGCGGGCATCCAAGTCCTGAATCAAACCCTGCTTTTGATCGGCTTCGATGCGGCTGACAACCGCGTCATCGAACTGATTTATGAACTGCCTCCAGGCTTTCTCGAGTTGCTTGTCGGTGGCGGCCGCATCGTCAATGGCCCGCATGATGGGACCGCGCCGATAGCCGAACCCAACCAAACCTACGAGAGACTCGTTCAAGAGCACGACGGGATCACCGACGCCCGTGAACCAAGGCTGGGTAACGGAGTAGACCTCGTCCTTCAAAAGGTTCAGCACGTTCTCCATGACCTCGTGCAGATCCTGGAAATACTGGTAAAACGCGGAGCGTCCCACGTCCGTCTTATCCATCAGCGAGCCAACGTTCATGTCACGAAACGGACGCGACCAGATGAGTGCCAGCGCCGCATTCAGAATTGCAGCACGCGTGCGCTCGGCTCTACCGATTTTGGGCACCGGTCGCGGACTCACTCGAAGTCGAGACGACGATTGCTTGTATTCTGACATGGTGTCAGGTTATCATAATGCGATGTCAGTTTGCAAAGTTATTTGGCATTGGAACTCAAGCGAGGACTCCACCCCGTAAGAATTGCTTTCGGCGGCACTTGAACTCTGCAATCACGAGACGCAGCTTGATCTGGTAACAGACACGGGTTCAGAAAGAAGGAGGTACGCACAGGACGAGTTATCGAATGGAGTTGCGTGCAGTGAAGACCACATTGGAGCTGCTCAGGTTGAGAATGAACAAACAAACTGAAGAGGAATGTAGAAGATGAAAACGTTCAAAGTGATCGGTGCAGCAGCCATGGCGGCTTTTCTAGCTGGGACCCCCGCTTACGCAGATATGGAAGAATTTGACGCTGAAAAAATGCTGACCGATCTTGAAAACCAGTTGAAATTATCAAGTGAAGAACTGGTAAAGCTCAAACCCGCGCTGGATGCCAAGAGTAAAGAGCTGAAAAAGAGTATCAATGAGTCTGTTGACAGAGGTTTTGTGGAACTGGAAGCACTGACAAGTCAGCTGGACGCTGCCAGCAAAGACGCCCAAGCGCAGCTTAAGGAGGCGTTTTCCAGCGAGGAAATGCAGCAGCTCAGAGACTACTTAAACAAGATCGATAAAGAAGCGATTAAACAGGCCACCAACGAGCTCGTGGCGCAATTGACCACTTTTCTCAAACTTACCGAGACTCAGATATTGGAATTGAAACCGATACTCGAAGATGCCTTCAACCGACTTGGCGAAATATTAAGCAAACTGGCGCAGGAAGGTAATAAGAGTCTAGGAGAATTCAAAAAAAAATATGAGGCCTTGAGTGAGGAGCTGCGTCAGAAAATGGAAAGCACCCTGGACCGCGAACAGATCAAGTCATTCAACCAGCATCGGCAGGAATTAAGAGAGAATATCGAAGCTTCGCTTTTTTCTACCTGATATCCTAAAGCGTGCGCCACGCCTGTCAGCAATTGGAACTATTGATCCTGTGAGCTGCCAAGTATTGGCATAGACGATGAATTGAATTGAGTAAAGCGAATCCTTAAATTTGGCTCATAGAATTCAAAGCACAAACCTCGTTGCAATATATCAAAGAGAATTTACATGGACATTGTTAAAACTAGAACGATACACGCGCATTTGAGTCGGTTGATTTTAGCCGTGGTCTTGGTGATTGGAGTCGGGTGCACCACCACTCCTGCTCGGAATCCTCTCCCTCTGGAATTGACCAACCAGGCCGTTGTGCCGGGCGTTCCGGAGGCCCGGTTTTGGGGAGACGAATGGCCGAAGTTTTCGCTGGAGAGATTTGACACCTTCACAGAAGATGATTTTCAGCGTCAGTTTCAGGGCGTCTATAACCAACCGCACAACTACCTGGCTGTCTCGGGCGGTGGATCAAACGGCGCCTTTGGGGCCGGTCTCCTCGTTGGGTGGACTCAGACGGGGACTCGACCGGAATTTACGATGGTCACGGGCATCAGTACGGGTGCTCTAACGGCACCGTTCGCTTTTCTCGGACCTGATTACGACGAACAGCTTAAAATCGTCTACACCACCACTTCCACAAGAATGATCGCCAAGAAGCGCAATCCCTTGGTGGCCCCTTTTGGTGATTCCATGGTCGATACCAAACCGCTGCGCGAACTCATCGCCGAGCACATCACTACCGATGTGATCGAGGCTGTTGCCGAAGAGCACAAAAAAGGGCGACGGTTGTTCATCGGAACCGCAAATCTGGATGCCAGCCGTTCCGTGATTTGGAATATGGGTGCCATTGCGGCCAGCGATTATCCCCGCAAAGTCGAATTGTTCTACGACGTGCTGCAAGCCTCGTCTGCGATCCCCGTCGCTTTCCCGCCGGTCGTGATTCCTGTCGAAGCCGGGGGGCAATTGTATGACGAGATGCATGTAGACGGGGGCACTGGCTCGCAGGTCTTTGTCTATCCTGCGGCGATAGATTGGAAGCTGATCACCGAGAAGCTCAAGGTGCAGGGTACACCCAGGGTATACGTGATCCGGAATTCAATTCTTGAACCAGATCACCGGGGCGTGAGACGCAGCATATTCCCTATCGGGATGCGCACTATAGATTCATTGATCAGAACACAGGGAATCGGCGATCTGTATCAGATTTATACACTATGTGCACGTGACGGGAATGAATTCAATCTGGCTTACATCCCCTCAGATTTTACTGAAAAACCGAGTGAGGGTTTTGATCCCGTATACATGAGCAGGCTGTTTGATCTGGGCCACCAGATGGCCTTGGCCGGTTATCCGTGGCAGAAAGTACCCCCAGGCTTCCGGGCTACGGCGCCCCACGATTGAAGAGCCACACTCGGTCAGGACAGCGGTCAAAATCGATCATGTATTCAGTCAAGTGCCTTAAAACCCGAACTACCGCCCCTCGCTGCCAAGGCTTGGGGGAGTATTGTGAGGGCACGCCACCAGGATTCAAGTCGCTGGTGATCTTGATCGGACAGTTTAAGCTCTCTAGCAGGGTGGTTAATTATGATGAATATCCGATTCCTAAAGGTGTAATGCATCATTGCTAAAAAATAGACAGCTATTTATGAGGCACCGCTAGCCGCGCACTTGAGCAACGACCTCGATGGACTGGATGAACATCTACTGATGGCGCTGGATAACTATCGTCGAATTCACGAACCTGTTTTAGAGAAAATGCCAACCACTTCAAACTGCCACCCGCAACACGAGATGACTGAGCAGCTACAGAAACCGCAGATGCGTAATGACAACGCTACCTGGACGTGCACTCAACCCAAATGCTTTCGCATCAGGGTTGGCGGGATCACTTCGAAACGGCACGGGAGTACTTCGAAAATCCGCTTGCGCCGCCGGACACCTCAAGCCCACGTGCTACGTTGCAGAGCTTTCTCGAGGACACGCGCGAGGCCTACGACGAGTTGATGCCGGCATACGCTTCGTACCTGGCCGAGCCCGACCTGTTCCCGCCGGATTCGGCACGCGAGGTAGAGGAACGCACCAGGGAGCTGCTCGAACATGCCGCGCGCACGCTTGACCTCGGTAAAATTGCCCCGGCACTCCGAGCGAAGGTGGGATTGGAGAAAGCGTTGCTGTTAAGAGAGGTGCTCGACCGCATCCCACTTCCGCCCGTCGACGCGATCCCAGGCGCCTCGGCAATGAAAGCCCAGGAAGAAGAGCCTGGGACCGATACAGAAAAGGAAAGCACAGTAGCCCAAACCGATATCTCGCGTTGGATCATCCCGAATACCGAGATCACCATCGCCAGAGTGGAGGAAGGTCCCCAGAAAGGAGAGTATTTATTTACCGCGGCGACCGTCGATCGCGTCAATAAATTCTACGAGAAGGTGCGAAAGCTTCCCTACCGTCCCGGGGCAACGAAGGGATTCTATGAGTTCATCATTTCCAGCCCAGGGCTTTTTCCACCGCGGTGGTTCGAGTGGAGCAA
>CAMYOI010000261.1:3366-9194 GCA_947259955.1 uncultured Gammaproteobacteria bacterium | reverse complement strand
ATTTCTACAAATTAACATTTCTACAAATTAACAGAAGCCACTCGTCGTTTCCTGATCAGTTTGGCCTCATATTTCCTGACGGGATACATGGGTCAATATACTTCAAAACTTACTTTATAGTGGAATTAGGCGCACTGAGAGTTAATTCAAGAGAGTCAAAACGGTTTTTGTTATCCCGCGCTAATCGACTCTCAAAATACTCCTTGGCAGATACGTCACAAAAATACACATACCACCCCAGTTGCCCACGAGTCATTAGAACCTTGTAGATGCCTCTTACGAGTCGGTTTAATTCCAATGGATTGTCCCTAAGGCCTCGCTTACCCATTGCATCCTTGTAATTATCGTATAGTGTTTCATATGACATTAATTCGGAATTAAAGGTCAGGTCATTTCCTACAATTACTCCAACATAATCAAATTCGAGCCCTTGTGAAGTGTGAATGCATCCTATTTGATCTATACCCCTTGGGTCCGTAGCCCAGGTCGTCCCAACACTTCTTGAGTTCCAGGGCATACGGAAGTCAAAATCGATAATTTCAACGTCTTCTATCTCAGCATCTTGGTTTCCTTCTTTTGTACTTGTCCACTTCCAGGCATATCCCGCAAGCAGTCGAGCATTATGTCCATTTTGCTCTTTTTCGTTTATCGCATCCCGTAAAGCATTAGCACTATCGAATATCTTGAAATCGAAATCGTCTTTGTCCCAACCATCAAAGTTGCCAGTATTCTCGAATTGCAATGTATCGGAGAGCCAGTTGATGTACCCCTCAGCGCCCGCACATCTAAATTGCGTGCTTAACTCAATCTCTCTAACCTGGGCGCTGTATCGCTCTGCTATCCGCTTTATCTCGCTTATAGAGCCGATATCTTCTGGACGAATAGATTGGTCATCATCGATAAATATTATTGACGTTTTCGACGTCCGAATAACATCATCAACTTGATTTTCAACTTGATACATAAAAGCACCTCGTCCTTTTAATCGGTGCGCTTCATCTATAACCATCGCATCAAATGTATCGGGGTCAAATTCATGAAATCCTCCAGACCCTTTAAAAAGATTCTTTATCCTATTTCTTGGAAATGATTGCGCCAGCTTTTCTACCATGACGTTTCTAAACGAAGAATTAGGGGCAACGAATACAACATTAAGTCCATCTTTTAGTAGTTGGCCCAATAGGTTGACGGAAATTACAGACTTTCCGGTGCCAGGTCCGCCTTTGATTAGCACAACTGATTTTGAATCTGTATCCCGAGCGATGTTTAGTGCCATCTCAAATAAGAGTTTTTGTTCATCAAGTAATACAAATGCTTGGTTCCCTCGAAAAAGTTCCGCCACATGATCAATTAATTTCTTGGTTGGCCTAATCCTCCCAGAGTTGATTTTATAAAGAATCGGTTTCCCATTACCTTTATGGACAAACCTTCTAACAAAGTTTTCTAGTTTCTCTTGGTCATCCCTGAAAAATATTGGCGCCTGCTCAACTATTTCCTTGTAGCGATCATCCACTAGCGGTTCGGGTGTGTTTTCCGCATAGTTATGTAAACACGCGCATGCACGAGCTCTGATCTCCCCGGTCGCAATGGACTCACAAAAATCAGACAAAAATAGTTGGTATGAATACGCTTGATAGCTCGGATGCGTGGTCTCCCTCGTTCCACCAGCCAATATAGTCCTAACAATGCCATCACCTGGCGCTACGTCAGCTGACATCCATTGTTTGAGCTGCGAGTTTCGAGTGCCCCCGAACTTCCGGATAAACCGTCTATTGCGGTACTGCCTTTCAACAACATGAGCGGTGACGCGGAGCGGGAATATTTCAGTGACGGCATCACGGAAGATATCATAACAGCGCTGTCGCGCATGCCGTGGTTCTTCGTCATAGCCCGGAATTCTTCCTTTGCATACAAGGCGAAGTCCGTGGACGTGCAGTATGTCGCGCGCGAACTGGGGGTTCGGTACGTGCTGGACGGCAGCGTGTGCAAGGCGGGACAGCGCCTGCGCATTACCGCCCAGTTCGTCGATGCGCATACCGGCAAGCAAGTCTGGGCCGAGCGCTATGATCGTGAGCTGGCCGATGTTTTTACGTTACAGGACGAGGTGGTTGACAGCATCGTGGGCGCGGTGGCGCCGGAGTTTCTCTCCGCCGAAGCCAGGCGCACGCGGCACGCCAATCCAGCCGAACTCAATGCATGGGATTGCGTCATGCGGGGTCGCTCGCACATGTGGCGTCTGGCGCGGGACGACCTTGCTCTGGCCAGGGCTTTGTTTGAACGGGCCATTCAACTGGTGCCCGGCGGAGAGTTCGGTGCCAGCGACCTTGCCCTCACCCACCTGTTCGAATCGTACTACAACTGGACGGATTCGCGGTCGGAGTCCATGGCGGCCATGCTGCGCTGCGCCAGGCAGGCGGTGGCAGCCAACGACCACGACGCTTGGGCGCGCACAACTCTTGGCCTGGCCAATCTGTGGGCGTTAAATTGGGACGAGGCGCAGCCGCCGTTGGAGCATGCCATCGAGTTGTATCCGAACTTCGCCCCGGCGCTGGGTGCCAAGTGCCTGGTGCTCGCCTGCGTGGACGAGGTCGAGAGCGCGATTGAGTGCTACGAGCAGGCCGTGCGTTTGAGCCCCCGCGACAGTTTGATTCCGCTGTGGCTGGTGGGGCGGACCTGGGCCTACTGGGCGGCCGAGCGCTACACGGAGGCCCTGGCCAGCGCCAGAGAGTTTGTCCGCCTGGCCCCTGACAACCCAACCTCCAGGCGCCAGCTTGCCGCCTGTTACGCGATAACGGGCCAAGTCGATAAAGCGCGCCTCGCCCTGACCGACTACCTGCTGATCGAGCCCAACCACACGGCGGAGGACATAAGAGGCCGTCTGCCGGCCAGGAATACCGCTCACGTCGAGCGGTTCATCAACGCACTTCGGGCCGCGGGACTGCCGGGGTGAGAGCGTGGCAGCTGCGCGTTTTGCTCAGTTCCCGGATTGTCCCGGGACTACGCCGTTGACATAGTTCAGGACGATGATCGGGCTCAAGGTGAGCAAAATAACCAGCGTCGGCACGATCAATTTCAGGTCGCCGGCAACGAGCCCGTTGAACAGCAATACCAGCAAGGACAGCAAGACGGCAGTTTCGAGAATTCCGATTAAGATTTTCATGAGACCAAGTGTAAAACGGACGGCGGCTGAACAGGTTGACAGTCCGCGTCTGTTAGTTGACCGGATTCAGGACAGTTCACTTTTCCTCAATGTCGATCACACGGTTTCCGCCAATGCCCCGGCAGGTGAGCGCCTTCGATTTACTTGCCGGCGAGCGTTACGAGTTCCCCGTGTTCCCCGGCTTCCAGACGGTCCAGGTGAAATCGAATCAACGGGTCCGCGGGGAAGTCCGCAGCCAGTTTTGTGAACTTCGACAGCGCTGACGATCTTGCCCCGGCAAGGCTCGCATAGGCCTCCAGGTATCCTTGCACCCTTGGCGAGGAGTAGTCTGCGTCGGACAGCGGCTCAAATGTCCTGAGCCCGCTTGATCGGCCTTTCAAAACGAGGCACCCGATGGGGCGGCCCTGGAAATGGTCTATCTGGCTGCTCGTGTTTTCGCTGACGGCGATTCTGGTGCCGAAGAACTTATTGGCCCCTTCCAACCGGGCCGCGGTGTTGATTGCATCGCCGTGAGCCGTGTAGTCGAACATGAGTTCGCCACCAAAATTCCCGACCGTCGCGGCCCCGGTGTTGACGCCGATTCGCGTAATGCCGATTTCTACACCCTTTTTTCTCATTTCGGCCCGGAACGATTCCGAGTACTGATCCATATCAAGTGCACATTGCACGCCCCGTGCGGTGTGATCGGGCTGGTGCAGCGGCGCGCCGAACATGGCGTGTACCGCATCGCCGACGACCTTGTCTATGGTGCCGTCGTGTTCCCATACGATGCGGGTCATGCCATCGAGGTATTCGTTGAGTATGGGAATGATGTCCTCCGGTCTCGAGGCTTCCACCAGGCTGGTAAAGCCGGCGAGGTCGGTGAATACAAACGTCAACTCCCGCCGCTCCCCCCCAACATTGAATAGATCGGGATTCTCGGTAAGCTGTTCGGCAAGGTTGGGGGAGAAGTAGCGGCCCAGATGGGTAAGGGATTCGCGGGCCTTCATCCGGTCAAGAAGCTGCGGGGCAATATCGTTGAACACACCGCTCAACTGCCCGATTTCGTCCTTCGACCGCACCGGGACCCTGGTTTCGAAGTCGCCACTGGCCAGGCGTTGGGCGGCGCCGGCAAGGTCGCGCAGGGGATTGGTTATCGACCGCGAACTGCCCCATGCGATAACCAGGACCGCGCCGGTTAGAATTACCACGAACAAACCGATCAGGGGTACGATGCTTAAGGTTTTACTGGTAATGTAATCTTTGGTTTCCTGCACTCGCCTGGATACGTCCGCGAATGGCAGCGTGACCACCAGGGCGTGAGCGCTATTTTCAGATGTACCATAAGCCCATACAAAATCATTACCGCCGTAGTTGATGCGCCGTACGCCGGATTTTCCGAGCACGATATCGCCCAGCATGGCTTGAAAAGCCGGGTCGTCCATGGTCAGCGTCCGCATTTCGGGCACTTCGCGCCAATCCCTCGGTTTTTCTTCCAGGGTCGCCAGCAGCTCCAGGCCGGGCCGCTCATCAGCAACGGAGGCTTTGGCTAAGAACACCATCGAATCCGGCAGGACTTCCATGCGTATCTGATTCAACATGGCCTGTACCGGCACGTCGATGGCGGCAACGCCGGCCAGGCTTTTGTCCGGAAAATAGATTGGCCGTGACGCGGTGGCGATTGCCTGCCCGGTGGTTGCATCCACCAGGAATGCACTCCACACTGTGTCTCCCGTGGCCACCGCCCGGCTGTACCAGTCCCGTGCCCGTCCATCATATTCGGCGGGATAGCCGCCGTGTCCCGGAAAAGACGAGTGTGTGCCGTCCTCCAGGCTGATATAGATCCAATAGTATAGATCAGGATTCTGTTCGTACTCGGCTCGATATGAAGGTGTGAGCGACGACAACCGCAGGATACTGTCGGCGACGTCATCCAGTTCGACGCCCGGTGCGAAATGCAGAACCTGGGCCTCGGTGCTGATCCACACCGGCCGTGGTTTGCCCGATTCGTCCATGCGGAAGTGCCGCTCCGAGGGGTAAGTTTGCGGTACCTTGTCGTGGTCGAAATCCGGAGCCGGATATGCCGCTTCGCTTGCGGGGTCGGTCCGCGACAGGGCATTCTCGGCGGCATTGGCCAGCAGCTTCAGCGAGGCCTCCACCAATTCCCGCTTCTGGCGGAGCATACGCGCATTGTACTGCAGCATGAGTTGCAGGCGGTTTTCCGTTCTTTCCAGCTGCGCCTGCCCTGCCTTATCGGCCAGGGAGTCGCCCATGTTGCGCAGGGTTGCAAAGCCGTAAAATGTCGTGAAGAGCAGCGGCGCGATGGCGATTATTAGAAGAAGAATGAGCAGCTTTCCTCTAATTTTCATGGTGCGGTCCCATGTCTGGCATCATCTCGTAATTCGGTCGATCTGAAGGAGAGCAGCGCGGTTTGTACCGCCGCGAAAAAGGCAAGCCCACCCGCCAGTATATAGGCGTAAGCCAGGTCGTACTCGCCAGCGAGCCCCGCCAGCAGGGCGCCGAGGGCGCCCACGCCGTCGAGAACGGCAAACACCACCCCCAGTGTTGTCGACTCGGATTCTCCGGAAAAGTGTATAGGAAGAATAACCGCTATGCGGCATAGTGAGAAACCGGTCCTGAGGTTGTAGGAATCACTAATTTTAGCTGAAGTTCGGGCACAGGGAGTGAG
>CAMYOI010000261.1:0-3267 GCA_947259955.1 uncultured Gammaproteobacteria bacterium | reverse complement strand
GTGGAGCTCGGGCAGGATGAGGGCATGGGTTAGGCAATCTGACAACACTCTGCACGCGAGCCTGTCTTGCGTGCTTATCACCACTGGAGGAAATACAACATGGCTAAAGCCAACGCACGTCACATCCTGGTTAGTTCTGAAGAAGAATGCAATAACCTGAAACAGCAAATCATCGACGGTGCTGATTTTGCTGAAATAGCTGCAGCGAATTCCCAATGCCCCTCGGGAAAGCAGGGCGGGGACCTGGGTTCATTCTCACCAGGACAGATGGTGCCCGAGTTCGATACGGTGGTATTCAACGAGACAGTCGGTGACGTTCACGGCCCGGTAAAGACCCAGTTTGGTTACCACCTGATCGAGATTACTTCGCGCGATAGCTGACCGAAGGCAAGCGCCGCGGCGCGACGTGAGCGGTAGAGTCGATGTTTTTTTGGTGGGGAAACGGATGCGGCCGCAATATTCGAAGTAATCTGGATCTTAGGCAGGGGATATCAGTTAATGGCATAGATCCAGGCCGCGACATTTCGCGCCTCTTTTAAGTATCCGCCAATTCTGCCATGCACTCGCGGCACTCGAGTGCAGGTGCCGGGCGTGTCGGCAACGAAGCCCGGCCTGAGACGGTCAAAAAGCTTTAGTGAATCGGTAGTTTTCAAATCAGAAATCAGGGGGCATGCACTTTCGGTGGCAATAACAGAGTGTGTGTCCCGCTCTCGCTCGCGGCTCTCGCTCTTCCCCTTACCTCTCTTCCCTTACATTTTCGAGTGTATTCGGTACCTCGATGCCAAATAATCGGGGTGAACGTTTGATTTTTGGCCGAATAGCGCCAGACATGCTGGAAAGTCATCAAATTGAAACAAATACAATTGATACTGCGTAACAAAGTTGGTGCGGACGAATTATCTCAATCTGCAGACCAGTCAGTCTTACCGCCATTGCTGAACTGCTGATAAATACGAACATTCCGACCTCAAAGGTGTGATATGGGAAGCCTGATACGCAAACTTCAGATTAGTGAAAAAATTTCGCTGGGATTTGGCCTGGTTGGCATTTTGTTCCTGGGTGTCATTTGGCAATACCACGTGGTACTTGGCGCAGCTATGGCCGATTATCAGGAATTGCTGGATACCTATGCTGCCAGAAAACACCATGTGCAAACGATAGAGCGTCACATCTTATCAGCCCGTGCGCTGGGAAAAGAGTTCATCATCAGTCGTGAGGAAGCCGCTGCGACGGGAACGAAAAACCAGATTCTCGCCACCTTGAAAGAAACTGCACAGTTGGCAGTGCTAAGCGACCAAGACCAACAGGCAATGCTCCCGATAATCAACCTGGTCAATTCCTATTCAGAAGCCTTTGATGCACTGGTAGAAGCCTGGCGACTGATGGGTCTGGATCATAACAGCGGACTACAAGGCGCGTTTCGTAACAGCGTACATGATCTCGAATCACTGGCAGCGCGCTTTGAAACGAGCAAAATATACCTGAACCTGTTACAGATTCGGCGTGCGGAAAAGGATCTCGGGCTACGTAAAGATAGTCAATATCAACAGCAAGTACTGCTGCTGATCGCAAACTTCAAAGCCACCACCCAACAGTCAAATCTTGGTGAGGACATCAAACGTCAACTTGTTCGTCTTATTGACTCCTATTCCGATGCCTTTTCAGAGTACTCATCGAGAGTGCTATCCAACCAGGACATTGACGGTGGCAAGGGCCAATTCAGGGATATCGCCCATGAAATCGAAGCCTTGATCACTAAAAATTATGTGCCAGATCTGGAAGCGAACATTTTACAGCTGAGAAGACGGGAAAAAGACTTCCTGTTGCGAGGCGATCCGGAATATGTGGGTATGGTCAATCACCTGGTTGAGAAAATTGAATCTCAAGTACGCGATTCAGCCATCGACACCCCTGGGAAAAACCAGTTTTCCGAGCTACTCAACGACTACAATCGGGATTTTTCTGCTCTGGTTGAACAGCAGCAAAGTATAGGCGCGCTTACCAACGACATGGAGACTGCCGTTAAAGGTATCATGGATGAGGCCCAGAAAAACGTAGCTGTGGCCAACAATCAGATGGAATCCGTGGTCCGGCGGATCAGGCAAACCTCAGAAGCCAGCGAATACAATCTATTGTGGATCACTGGTATCGCACTGGCAGCAGGTATCTTGTTTGCCTGGCTCATTAGCCGAGCCATCTCCAGGCCGTTGCGGCGCATGGCCGGGATGCTCAATCATCTGGCATTCGAGGAAACGACGAACCGCATGCCTCACTATCCGGATGGCAGGGATGAAGTCAACGCGATGGCCGGGTCGGTGAACACCATTGCCGACCATCGCCAGCAATTTATACAGTGGTGGAAAAAATCGATGGCAGAAGCTGAAGCCAGAGAGGAACTGCAACGGCAGATCGATCTGGCTGGTGAATCACCGTCCAGGACCGGCACAGATAAACAGCAGCAACTCGAAAAAAATTATTATGCCACTCAAGAAGCCAAAATGTTGCTGTTAAAAGAACAGCTGAGCAACATCCGGCAATTGAATTTCGAATCGCTGGAAAAGCTGGATGCGCTACTCGGCGAAACGCACAGGATGCAAACGAACAACGAGCTTCGGGCGCTTCGCCTGCATGCACAAGAAATCAAAAGCAAACTTTCGATGATTATCAACGCAAGGGGAGATGACGGTCCAACCAGGCCAGACCACGTGCACTAGCCCGCATATCTCACCGATTTCCTGCCGCCATTGAGAGTCCTGTAGAGGCTCGGCCGGAATATATATAAAAAAATACCCGTTATATAAAAAAATACCCATTAGGTTCCTGTTGACGCACGTCAAATTCACGCAGGGATATTCTGGTTATTGTCTGCGCCAGATTTCGAACAGCCCCATTAGGGTATACTCTCGACGGCGATCCACAGTGGTGTGATCGTCGTCTCAGGTTCCAATGACTGGAGGGTCTCATGCGAACAACAAACCCAATTGCCGCTCTGCTTGGCAAGTCTCCGTTTAAACCGATGCAGGCACATATGCGAATTGCCAATGAGTGTGTATCGCATGTGCCCGCCCTTTTCGAAGCGCTCATTGCGGGCGATCAAGCCGAGGTCATCAAGGTGAAAGACCTCATCTTCGCCAAGGAACAGGAGGCCGACGATCTCAATAACGAACTGTGTATAGGAAGAATAACCGCTATGCGGCATAGTGAGAAACCGGTCCTGAGGTTGTAGGAATCACTAATTTTAGCTGAAGTTCGGGCACAGGGAGTGAG
>CAMYOI010000260.1 GCA_947259955.1 uncultured Gammaproteobacteria bacterium | reverse complement strand
CACCAGGTCAACTTGCGGGGAGGGCATTCTAAAATGGCGGTATCCGCTCCGATCCGCAATCGGGTCTTGAAATTGCGCGCGGCTCTTCACGAGCACAACTATCGCTATCATGTTCTGGACGACCCCGCTATAAGTGACGCCGAGTACGATCGTATGTTCGGGGAACTGCAGCATCTTGAGGCGCGATATCCCGAACTGATCAGCGCTGATTCGCCCACCTTGAGAGCGGGAGCGCCCCCGCTGAAGCAGTTCGCCCCCGTCAACCACAAGGTGGCGATGCTTTCTCTTTCCAACGCGTTCGACGAATCCGATGTGCTCGCGTTCGACAAGAGGATCCGGGAGCGGGCTGAGATAGAGGAAGTGGAATACGTGGCGGAGCCTAAGCTGGACGGGCTGGCGGTGAGTCTGCTTTACGAACGTGGCGTCCTGGTGGTTGGTGCGACGCGAGGAGACGGGGAGACGGGGGAGGACGTCACGATGAATATCAAGACCATTAAATCCGTCCCGCTGCGCCTCCGGGGCAAGAACATTCCCGAAATCCTGGAAGTCCGTGGTGAGGTGTTCCTGACGCATGCGGGGTTCAGGAAGCTCAATGAGGATCAACGGTCGAAAGCCGGCAAGCTCTTCGTGAATCCCCGAAATGCCGCCGCCGGCAGCCTGCGGCAGCTGGACTCCAGACTCACCGCGCAAAGGCCGCTGGAAATATTTTTTTACGGCGTCGGCAGGGTGACAGGAAAAATCCCCGATACTCATCGTGCTTTATTGAAAGCCTTCAAGACCTGGGGACTGAGAGTTTCACCCCTCGCCGATCTCGTGGTCGGTGCCGAAGGCTGTATCGAATACTACGAAAGAATTGCCAAGATCAGGTGCAGACTTTCCTACGACATCGATGGTGTCGTGTACAAGGTCAGCGACATGTCTCTGCAGTCGAAGCTTGGAAATATTTCACGCGCACCGCGCTGGGCTCTGGCCCATAAGTTTCCCGCGCAGGAGGAGAGCACCGTGGTGCAGGGCATCGAGGTGCAGGTAGGCAGAACCGGGGCGGTAACCCCCGTGGCAAGACTGCGCCCGGTTTTCGTGGGCGGCGTCACGGTGTCCAACGCGACTTTGCATAACCGACGGGAAATAGAACGCCTAGACATCCGGGTGGGCGATACGGTCATGGTTCGGCGCGCCGGGGATGTCATTCCCGAAGTCGTGTCGGTAAACACCGGCAAGAGGCCGCCGCACACAAGGCGGTTCAAGTTTCCCGACACCTGCCCGGTGTGCGGTTCGGAAATCGTGTATGAGGGCGAAGGCATAGTCGCCCGCTGCAGCGGGGGATTGTATTGTTCGGCTCAACGCAAGGAAAGCATAAAACATTTTGCTTCCAGGCGTGCAATGGATATTGACGGGTTGGGTGACAAGATAGTGGAACAGCTGGTAGATAAAAATCTCGTCCAGGACGCTGCGGATCTGTATTCATTGACCGTGGAGCAGCTGGTGGGTCTGGAGCGCCTGGCCGGGAAGTCGGCTCAGAATCTCGTGCAGTCGCTGGAAAGGAGCAAGACCACAAAACTCGAACGCTTTCTCCATGCGCTCGGCATTGGCCAGGTGGGAGAGACCACCGCACAGCAACTGGCCGCCCACTTCGGGTGAAAGTGCCGGATATCGGCCCGGTGGTGGCGGCGAGCATCCATACGTTCTTCAATCAGCCACACAACGCTGCCGTTATCCAAAAGCTCCGGCAAGCTGGTGTCACCTGGCCCGAGCATTCCACCGCGCCGGAAAACAAGGAACTGCCCCTGTCCGGCAAGACCTTCGTGCTTACGGGTGCGCTGTCCGGTATGACGCGGGATGAAGCCAGCCAGCGATTGCGTGACCTGGGTGCGAAAGTCGCGGGCAGCGTTTCCAGGAAAACGGATTTCGTCGTGGCCGGCTCCGACCCGGGATCCAAAGTCGCAAAAGCGGATCGATTGGGCGTCGCGATAGTCGGCGAATCGGAATTTTTCGACATGATCGCACTCTAGCCCGCATATTGCACCAGACCGGCCGTAATTGTTTTCTATGCCCTTGATTTATTTCACCAATACATCGATTGGGATAGATTGATCAAAAGGACAGTTTGTTATCGGGGTCGGCCTATCCCGCTGCTGACTTGTTCAGCTTCGCCTGGGCTTGGTTTTCACTCGGACCGTAGCGACGGCTACGCTCCTCGCTCCAGACCGGCGCTCAGCCAAACCTGTCCTGCGTCATCGCTCTGGATCCTGGTACACTAGCCCACGGGGCGATCATAGTGCGGTAAAATCGACCCATCGACAGGACCAAACAAAGGACTAAAAAGTGAACAGTTTCAACGCACGTACCTCGCTGGACGTATCCGGCGAGATTTATGAGATCCACGCATTGGAAGCCCTAGGCGACCGGTTCGATATCGACAGGCTCCCATACTGCCTGAAAATCCTGCTGGAAAATCTGCTGCGCCACGAGGATGGCGAGAACGTCACGGCCAAGGACGTGGAGGCGCTTGCAAACTGGGATCCGAAGGCGGAGCCCACCGAAGAGATTGCGTTCACGCCTGCGCGGGTCCTGATGCAGGACTTCACGGGGGTGCCCGCGGTGGTGGATCTGGCCACGATGCGGGACGCCATGCGTGAGCTGAACAGCGATCCGGACATGATCAATCCGCTGTCGCCGGCGGACCTGGTCATCGATCATTCCGTCATGGTGGACCATTTCGGCACGTCGGATGCGCTGGATCTCAACGCGGCTCTCGAGTACCGGCGCAACATGGAACGATATCAATTCCTCAAGTGGGGTCAGAACAGTTTCAGCAATTTCCGCGTGGTACCGCCTGAAACCGGGATCGTGCACCAGGTCAACCTCGAGTACCTGGCCCAGGTCGTGTTCAGCGATTCGGTGGAAGGCGCGCTGCGCGCCTATCCGGATACCGTCGTGGGAACGGATTCACACACCACGATGATCAACGGAATCGGGGTCCTGGGGTGGGGTGTAGGCGGGATCGAGGCCGAGGCAGCGATGCTCGGGCAGGCGATTCCCATGCTCATTCCTCAAGTCGTCGGATTCAAACTGACGGGAAAGCTGCCGGAGGGTGCGACCGCTACGGATCTGGTGCTGACGGTGGTGCAGATGCTCAGGGAGAAAGGCGTGGTCGGTAAATTCGTCGAATTTTTTGGCGACGGACTGGATAGCCTGTCGCTGGCGGACCAGGCCACCATCGCAAACATGGCTCCGGAATACGGGGCAACCTGCGGTATTTTCCCCATCGATAGGGCGGCCCTGGACTACCTCCGATTGACGGGCCGCAGCGACAAGCAGATCACACTGGTCGAGGCCTACGCGAGGAAGCAGGGCATGTTCCGGGAATCAGGCAGCCCGCAGGCGAAATACACGGACGTGCTCGAGCTCGATATGGCCGACGTCGAACCGAGCCTCGCCGGACCCAAGCGCCCCCAGGATCGTATTCCATTGCGCTCCGCCAAGGCCGTCATCGGGAAGCATATGAAGGAAATGCAACCCCAACCCGCATCTGCCCGGGATGTGTCGCACAATGGCCAGAGTTTCGAGTTGAAAGACGGCGATGTAGTCATTGCCGCCATTACCAGCTGCACCAACACGTCGAACCCGGATGTGATCATGGCGGCGGGGCTGTTGGCGCGCAGCGCCATGGAGCGCGGGATATCGGTGAAACCGTGGGTCAAAACATCGCTCGCCCCGGGTTCCAAGGTCGTTACGGAATACCTGCAGAATGCGGGGCTCATGCCGGCCCTGGAGTCGCTTGGCTTCGATATCGTCGGCTACGGCTGTACGACTTGCATCGGCAACTCCGGCCCGCTTCCGGAAGCCATCAGCAATGCGATCCACGAGTCGGATCTGGTCGCGTGCTCCGTTCTGTCGGGCAATCGCAATTTCGAGGGCCGGGTGCACGCCGACGTGCGCATGAACTTCCTCGCATCTCCGCCCCTGGTGGTCGCGTACGCCATTGCCGGCACGACGAATATCGACTTGTACAACGACCCCATCGCAAAAGATGCCCAGGGTGATGACGTTTACCTCCGCGACATCTGGCCTTCCCAGAAGAAAATCAATGATGTGGTCAACAGCACCATCACCCGGGAAATGTTTCAGTCCAAGTATGCGGACGTGATGGGCGGGGATGCGCGCTGGCAAAAGATCGACCCGCCGACGGGGGCATTGTTCGAGTGGAATCCGGATTCCACGTACATACGGAAGCCGCCCTTCTTCGATGGTATGGCCCGTTCGCCAGAGGGGATCAAACCCATCACCGGTGCGCGCGTCCTGGCGAAATTGGGAGACAGCATCACCACCGATCACATATCGCCGGCTGGGGCAATCAAGGCGGACTCCCCGGCCGGAAAATACCTCACCGGGCATGGGGTCTCTAATGCAGAGTTCAACAGCTACGGGTCACGTCGTGGGAACCACGAGGTAATGATGCGCGGCACGTTTGCAAACATTCGCCTGCGCAACGAACTCGCACCCGGTACGGAAGGCGGATGGACACGCTATCAGCCGGATGGAGAGGTTATTCCGATATACGATGCCGCCATGAAGTACAGGGAAGCAGGTATCCCCCTGATCGTAATCGGCGGCAAGGAATACGGCACCGGATCGTCCCGGGACTGGGCGGCCAAAGGTACGACACTGCTTGGCGTCAGGGCTGTTATCGTCGAATCATTCGAGCGCATCCACCGCTCCAATCTTATCGGCATGGGCGTGCTGCCCCTGCAGTTCAAGGCCGGGGATGACCGCAACAGCCTGGGGCTGAGCGGAGAGGAGATTTACAGCGTGGAGGGGCTCGAGGTGGGCGCCAGTGAACTCACCGTGGCCGCCGATGACAAGTCTTTTGTCGTTGACGTGCGAATCGATACGCCTAAAGAATGGGACTACTACCGGCATGGCGGCATTCTCCAGTATGTCATCCGGCAGCTCGTAGCGAGTACGCAGAAGGCCGCGTAGCGGCGGCCCATGCGCCGATTTCGTCGTCAGAACACCTTTTTGAACGGCCTGACCTCGACGCGTTCGTAGACACCTGCCGCCATGTACGGGTCGTCATCCGCCCATGTCCTGGCGGCGGCGAGCGATTCGAACTCAGCGATGATGAGGCTGCCGCTGAATCCGGAAGGCCCCGGGTCCTCGCTGTCGATAACGGGGCAGGGGCCTGCCGTAAGCAGGCGCCCCGCTTCACGCAGTTCCCGCAGGCGTGCCAGATGCCGGGGTCTGGCGCTCAGCCGGATTTGCAGGCTGTCCGGATTGTCATAAGCGTTGATTGCGTAGTACATCAGGAATTCTCCTGCTCCTCGATCTTGATGTGTTTGGACACGAAAGCCATGACGATAAACATGAAAACGAGGGTGAGTATCAATGTCCCGAATACCTTGAAGTTGACCCAGTGCTCTCTCTGCACTTCCGGATCCAGACCCCTCCCGTAAACGAACGCGACGTAGAGGTTCAAAACCCCCATCGCCAGGGTAAACAGTACGAAACTGAAATTCATGTTGCGCCAGATCTTTTGCGGAAGTGCAATTTGCTTGCCCATCACGTGCTCTATCGCCGTTTTTTTACCGAAAAATTGTGTTGCCAGCAGGATCAACGAAAATATCCAGTACACCACGGTCGGTTTCCAGCGGATGAAAGTATCGTCGCGCAGGATAATCGTCAGACCGCCAAATACGGTAATCCCGAGCAGGGTGATCCAGTGCATGGTTTCGATCTTGCGGCCTGAAAACCGCAGCCAGCCGACCTGGGCGATCGACGCGATGATTGCTACCCCGGTGGCCGCATAGATATCGTAGACCTTGAAGGCAATGAAAAAGAGCAGTATTGGGAAAAAATCGAAAAGAAACTTCATTGATACCCGGCGTCTATGGAAAAAGAGCGCAGATTATATCAACCGACCCGTGGTAGTGCGTAATTCGTGGTAGTGACGTATTATCCGGATTTCCCGGGCGCCGCGATCGCCGCCGCAACAAGTCAGATTCCAAGCCGGAATGCAATAATAGCGTGTCAAATCCGCGATACATCGTAATCGAAGGGCCCATCGGAGTCGGCAAAACGAGCCTCGCCGTGCAGCTTGCCGAATCGCTGAAGTGCGAATCGCTGCTCGAGCAGCCGAGTGAAAATCCCTTTCTCGAGCGATTCTACCGGTCACGAAAGCAATACGCCCTGCCTACCCAGCTTTTTTTTCTTTTCCAGCGGGTGCGGCAGCTTCAGAGCCTCAAGCAGAGCGACTTGTTCACCCAGGTTCGCATAGCGGATTTCATGCTGGAAAAAGATGCGATGTTTGCGCAGGTGACCCTGGACGACGACGAGTATCGATTGTATCAGCAGGTTTACAATCAGTTTTTGCTGGATGTTCCGGAGCCCGACCTGGTGATCTATCTGCAGGCGCCCGTGGATGTGCTGATGGAGCGTATCCGTCGTCGCGGCATCGACTACGAGCGCCTGATCGACAATGACTATCTACAGAGCCTGGTCGATACTTACACGGCGTTTTTCCACCGCTACTCGAAATCACCTCTGCTGATAGTGAATTCCGCCCGGATAAACATCGTCGACCGGCAGTCGGACTATGAGATGCTGCTCAACCATATCAGAACCATAAAAAGCGGCCGCCACTACTTCAATCCCCTGCCGCTGTCCTGACTCGGGGCAGCGCGAAATCACCGTCGCCATGAAGGTCGTCTCGGGCATAGAGGATGTGCGTGATTGGGTGTCGTCGCACCGCGCCCGCGGTGCCTCGATTTCGCTCGTGCCGACCATGGGCAACCTACACGCCGGCCATCGGGCGCTGATCCGCAGGGCTCGGGCCGATAACGCTATGGTCGTTGTTAGTCTGTACGTGAATCCTTTCCAGTTCGGCCCGACTGAGGACCTCGCCACCTACCCGCGCACGGAAGCCGAGGATCGTGCCGTCATGCTGGAGGACGGCGTGGATCTGCTCTTCATGCCCGCCGACAAGGTCATGTACCCAAGGGGCCTGGAACACCAGACCCGGGTAGAGGTTCCGCACCTGGGTTCAATTCTCGAGGGTTCAAGCCGACCGGTTTTCTTCCGCGGCGTCACAACCGTGGTGAACCGCCTGTTGAATATCACACAGCCGGACGTTGCTTATTTCGGGAAAAAGGATTACCAGCAGATGGTCATCATCAAACGCATGATCAGCGACCTTGCGATGCCCGTCGAAATCATCGGTGTCGACACCGTAAGGGATGGCGATGGTCTGGCGTTGAGTTCGAGAAACAGCTATCTGACGCCGGAGGAGCGCCGGATCGCACCCGCTCTTCACTGGGGTTTGTGTCGCGGAATCGATCAGTTGAAACACGCCAACCCCGACCTGGATAGGGTCGAGAACGGCGTTGTAGATGACTGGACGGGGGCCGGTATCAAACCAGACTATGTCAGCGTCAGGCGAAGAAGCGATCTGGAGCTGCCCGAAGCC
>CAMYOI010000259.1:1025-10063 GCA_947259955.1 uncultured Gammaproteobacteria bacterium | reverse complement strand
TAGGCGAAATCCAGCGCGGTGCAACCTCGCGGTAATTTCTTTATGTCTCCGTGGTGCGTGAACACATACACTTCGTCCGGGAACAGGTCCATTTTCAGATGTTCCAGGAACTCGCCGGGGTTGCCGCTCGCTTTCTGGGTATCGAGAAGATCCAGCAGCCACTGGCGAGCAAGCTCCTGCGCTTTCACCCCGGTCACGTTTTCGGACTTGTAGATCCAATGTGCGGCGATTCCGGCCTCGGCGATTCGGTTCATTTCGACGGTACGGATCTGCACCTCCAGGGACGCACCGAAAGCGCCGAACACGACGGTATGCAGGGACTGGTAGCCGTTGGCCTTGGGTATCGCAATATAGTCCTGGAAACGGCCCGGTATGGGTTTGTACAGGCGGTGGATGATGCCCAGGACGCGATAACAATCATCGAGCGCGTCGACGATGATGCGAAAGCCATAGATGTCCTGCAATTCCTTGAATGCCTTTCTCTTTTCCAGCATCTTCAGGTAAATGCTGTACACGCTCTTTTTGCGCCCGATGACCTCGGCGCTGACCCCGGCACTCTTGAGCTCGGCTTTAATGGCGGATTGGAGTTTCTTGACCACCGACTTCCTATTGCCCTGCTGCGTCTTTATGGCCCGTTCGATGGCAGCATAGCGATTGGGATAAAGGTAATGGAAACTCAGGTCCTGCAACTCGCGGCTCCATTGATGCAGGCCCAGACGGTTTGCAATGGGCGCGTATATGTCCATGGTCTGTCGCGCCACACGACGGCGTTTCTGAAGAGGCAGCGCATCCAGAGTTCGCATATTGTGCAGCCGGTCGGCGAGTTTAATCAAAATGACGCGGATGTCCTTGGACATCGCCATCAGCATCTTGCGAAAGTTCTCCGCCTCGGCGTGTTCCTTGCTGTCGAATTCGATCTGCCCGATCTTGCTTACGCCGTCGACCAGCAGCGCCACTTCCTCACCGAACTCGCTTTCCAGCTCCTCCTTGGCCGTCGAGGTATCCTCGATTACGTCGTGTAGAATTGCCGCGATTATGCTGCGGCTGTCCAGCTTTAATCCGGTCAGGATTTCAGCTACCGCCACGGGGTGGTGAATATAGGGTTCACCACTCCGTCGCTGCTGTCCGGCGTGGGCCTCGGCGCCGAACAGGTACGCCTTGTATACCTGGTCTACGGTTTGGTCGTCGAGATACCCCCGCAGGGCGTCGCAAAGTGCGATCGCTGAGCTTGCCGGAGCGTGCGACGGCAGCCGCTGACCCGGGCTACGCGGTGGTTTCCTCCGAAGGGTCGGGATCTGCATCCCCTTCGGCCTCCTCCGTACCTTCGGATAAGGATTCGAACTCGTCCAGTTCGAGTGTCGGTTTGTCATCGAGGATTGCCTTAGTCACCAGCCCTGCCGCGATCTCCCGCAGGGCAATCACGGTGTGCTTGTCATTTTCGACTTCGACCAAGGGCTCCGCACCGTCCGAGAGCTGGCGGGCGCGTTTTGTGGCGACCAGAACCAGCTGGAAACGGTTGTCGACATGCTCGAGACAATCTTCTACGGTAATTCTCGCCATTCAGTACCTCATGTGTTGCTGATGTTGTTAGGGCGCAAAAACGCCGCTACTTCATTGTAACCTTTCTTGCGTCCGCTACCGGCCCGGAAATGATAGCGCGCAGCTCATCCATGGTTTTGTCCAGGTCGTCGTTGACGATCCTGTGATCGTATTCGTCACTGTGACTCATTTCGTCGTCCGCCTCCTGCATCCGCCTGGAGATGACCTCGTCCGAATCCTGGCCTCGTGCACGCAGTCTTCGCTCCAATTCGCTCCTGGACGGCGGCAGTATGAATATGCTTTGCACCTGCGGAATCCATTCCCGTACCTTTCGGGCACCCTGCCAGTCGATGTCGAGAAGCACATTCTGGCCCGCTCTCGACAGCCGCTCTACCTCGCCCCTCGAAGTGCCGTAGAGGTTGCCGAAAACTTCCGCATATTCCAGAAACTCCCCGGCGGCTATCATTGACTCAAACCTGACGCGATCTACAAAAAAATAATCCACGCCATCTGTCTCCCCGGGCCGCCTGCGCCGCGTCGTATGTGACACAGCCAGGACGGTGTTCGCAATCTCAACCATGAGCCGCCTTGCAAGCGTTGTCTTGCCTGCGCCGGAAGGTGCAGAAATTATGAAAACCCGTCCATACGGCATGATGAAGACTACACCTTACAAAAGCGAGGGGGAGGGACAGAAACCCAATTATAGCCTATTGAACCGGTAGATTAGCAGTCGATAAAGAACGGAACGCAGATAGTTACCGAAAGACCGCGTTTTGAATTCATGCAGTGGATGGTGTAGGCTTTTCGCACCGTGCCAATCTCCAGCGTTCAGTAATACGCCAGTGTTCAACCGGCCCGCCGGGGGGTGGCCAAGGTCCGCGCTGTTCAAGTTCACCTGCTTTGTTCTGCTTATCGCCGTGGCTAATCTTGTCGCGGTGTGGCTTGCCGACGCCCTTAACTTCGAAATTCGCCCCAGCAACGAAGATCTGGTTCATAGAACCGTGATGATCACCGCGGTCGCGTATGCGCTACTGCTCGCGATTCCTTTCGTCCCCGGAGCCGAGGTTGGAATTGCCCTGATTGCAATGTTGGGCCCCGGGATCGTAATTCTGGTTTACCTTTGCACACTCACCGGCCTTTCGTTGAGTTTCCTGATCGGACGTTTGGTTCCGCTGGACGTCCTCATCAAGTTCCTTAGCGAGCTCAATTTTCGCCGAACCAGCCAACTGCTCGAATCAATCCGGCCGATGAATACCGACGAGCGGTTAGCGTTCGTCGTCGCCAAGGCGCCGAACCGATTGATTCCATTTCTACTCCGATACCGTTACATTGCGCTTGCAGTTATGATTAATCTGCCTGGGAATATCCTGCTTGGTGGAGGCGGCGGCATCGCTTTGATGGCTGGAATCAGTAAATTCTATTCGGTTACCGGGTTTCTTGTGACCATTGCCATAGCCGTTTCTCCCGTACCGTTGACGGTGTTGGTTTTTGGCGCGGAGTTTTTCAACCGGTGAACATGCGGATTGACAGACCGGCCGTGTCAATTCGATGAGATTTACATAAAATGCGCATGTGTATCCTCCTCTCCCGGGGATGAGCCGTGTAACCCGATGCTGCTGATATTGGCGTTGCTGTCGGGTTCCAGGACTGCTGCCGGTAATGACTCTTGAAAGAATCAACCGCCCGCTCCCGACGTTGCGGGACGTTTTGCGGGACTTCGGATTGCCGTATGGCGTCAATGGCCTGATCGGCTTTATTTTTGCCGCTTCCGGTCCGGTGGCTATCATCCTCACCATGGGAAGCCGCGGCGGCCTCGATCAGGTGCAATTATCCTCTTGGATATTCGGTGCGTTCTTTTTCAATTCAATACTGAGCATCGTATTTTGCGTCCTTTATCGCAAACCCATGGTGTTCTTCTGGACCATTCCCGGCACGGTGCTGGTCGGGGCCACTCTGACCCACTTGAGTTTTGCCGAGGTCGTCGGTGCCTTCTTTGCCGCCGGCGCGCTGATGTTGGTCTTGGGGCTGAGCGGATGGGTGCGACGCGCCATGAATATTGTTCCCATGCCGATCGTCATGGCCATGGTGGCCGGAGTATTCCTTCAGTTCGGCCTGGATCTCGTATTCGCCGTCCGCGATGGATTCGCGATCGCGGCGCCGATGTGCGCCGCATTCATCGTCTTGAGCCTTGTCGTTCCGCTCGGGCGAGTGCTACCGCCCCTGATCGGCGCCCTAGTCGTCGGCGTCGCGGCGATCACCATCACCGGCGCGTTCGACGGCGGCGGCGACGTCCAACTGGCCCTGGTGCCTCCGACTTTCATACGGCCGGAATTCTCCATTGCGGCGATGGTCGAACTCGTCGTGCCGTTGGCGATCACCGTGATCGTGGTACAGAACGGGCAGGGTTTCGCCATTCTGCAAGCCGCGCAGCACGATCCACCCATCAACGCGGTCACCGTCGCCTGTGGCGCTGTCTCGCTTCTGACTGCCGCAGTCGGCACGGTCTCCACCTGTCTGACCGGCCCGGTCAACGCGCTGATCTCTGCGTCAGGCGAACACCATCGTCAGTACACCGCAGGCATTTTCGTCGCCCTTTTGGGGTTGCTGTTCGGTTTGTTCTCGCCGCTGTTCACCAGCATGATGCTGGCCTCGCCGCCGGCCTTTATCGCAACGTTGGCAGGATTGGCCATGCTGCGCGTGCTGCAGACGTCGATGACCACCGCATTTGGGGGCAGGTGCACTTTGGGTGCGCTGATCACATTTTTAGTCACCCTCGCGGACGTTCCGATATTCAATCTTGGAGCGCCTTTTTGGGGCCTCGTAATCGGCTGCGCGACATCATGGGGGCTCGAACGGGCGGACTACCTTCGCTCATTATCCGGCACAACGGATAGTTGAAAAAGTAAATGTCCTGCGCCATCGCTCGGGATCCTGGTGAGAAATGCGGGCGAGGGGTTCCAAATCCGGCAACGGAACCGGTCATGATTGAAACGTGTACTTTATATGACAGCGGTATGATATTGTTATTTATACTTAAATTTATTTCGTCTGCTTTTTTATACCTTACGTCTATACTTTTATCTATAGTATAAATCCGTTTGTCGGGAACTGCGCGATGAATCATAATTTTAGCCTGGACCGAGTAGATAGTTCGATAGTCTTTGGCCAATTGGCAATCCCATGCCGCAGGACAAACCCCACCTTGCCTGGAGGGAGGACGCCGAGCGAATACCTGCCTGTATTGCTCAAGCACCCACACCTGCGAAGGATTCTTCAAACGCCCAGAACAATGTTCAATATTTTGGGCCCCTTACCGACTCTTCGACAGGCTCTGCTCTTCAACATCAGGACATCTGAAATGGAGTATGTGGATAGGCCCAATCCTTTTGAGAGCAGTGTCAACTTTATTCGGGGATTTCCCAGCTACAACCAACATATCGAATTTCTTCTTGATCCGTTATTGCCGCCTCTAGCCGACGCTCAAAGGCTGTTGTTGATGATCTCAAATGAAGAAACGGGCGCCGACCCCATTGGCTATGCGGTCTCCGACTGTTCAATCTACGATACAGCGCACAATATTCATGTAATGTTTGATTTGAGGATGCTGTATGTCATCCCTGCTTTTCGCAGCCAGGGCTATGGCAATTTGCTCGTCCACCTCTTACAGGTCCTGATCGCGAGTATTTATGATCGCATCAAAGTACAAAGTAATTTTCCAGCCATTGACCAATTATTCACGGGTACTCTCACAGGGCTTTCCTATAATCACTTCAGCACATCGATTTACCAACACCTTTCGCGCGCTTTTACCGAGATAATTCCTCAAAATAATTTCACATTAGACACATATCCCATTGGCAGCCACGAAGTTTAACCTGCCTATTTCAGGGCGACATACAGGCAAGCAGCGCATCACACGCGCGTGATAGCTGTTCCTCGCTGATAACCAGCGGCGGCAACAGCCGCACCACCGTGGGCCCCGCGGGCAGCGCCAGCACGCCCCTGCCCATGAGCGCTTCAAGTATGGGCTTTGCTTTGGTTTTGAGCTCGATGCCGACCATCAGACCGAGGTGCCTGATTTCCCGCACGATCGGCGGCAGATTCGCGGACAATCTTTCCACCAGGAACTCGCCTTTTTTCGCCGCCTGCCACGGCAGAACCTACTCCAGCAGGGTTTCGATGGTCGCGATGGCGGCGGCGCAGGCCAGCGGGTTGCCTCCGAAGGTGGAGCCGTGCTTGCCGTTTTTCGCCGCCTGCCCCGGCAGATCCTGCTCCAGCAGGGCTTCGATGGTCGCGATGGCGGCGGCGCAGGCCAGCGGGTTTCCTCCGAAGGTGGAGCCGTGCTTGCCGACGGCCGGGGCGATCCGTTCCGAACACAGCGCCGCGCCCATGGGCACGCCGCCGGCGATAGCCTTGGAGACCGCTACGATATCCGGCGACACGCCATAGACCTCGCTTGCAAACATGCGGCCGGTGCGGCCGAAGCCGGTCTGAATCTCGTCCACGATGAGCAGCGCGCCACGCGCTTTGCAGAGTTCGCTGACGGCGGTCGCATAGCGAGGATCCGCAGGCCGCACGCCTCCTTCTCCCTGCACCAGTTCGATGATGACCGCCGCGGTGTTTTCGTCGATAGCAGACTCGAGCTTATCGATGTTGTTGAACGGCACGAATCTATGCCCCGGTATCAGCGGCTCGAACTCCTGACGATACTTGAAGGTTGCACTGAGTGCACCCATGGAGCGGCCATGGAATCCCCGCATGGCGCTTACAAAACCGTTCTTCCCGGTGGTTATGCGAGCGAACTTGATCGCCGCCTCCATAGCTTCGGTGCCCGAGTTACACAGAAAAGCCCGCTCGAGGCCCTCGGGAGCGACTCCGATCAGCTTCTGCATCAACTCGGCACGCACGTCGTTGTAGAAGATCCCGGGACAGGTAATCAATCGCGCAGCCTGCCTGCTGACCGCCGCCACCACGGCGGGGTGGGCATGACCGATATTGGCGACCCCGATGCCGGCGGTACAGTCGATATACTCGTTACCCTGGTCGTCCCACAGCAGCGCACCCTCGCCCCGTACGATGCAGACGTCCCTCTTGGGGTAGACCTCGAGCGCGAGCCGCCGCTCCGTGTCGATCGAGGTATTCAATTACTCGATCCAGGTGCCGCCGCCGGCCAGCGCGTCGCGCAGCGGGTGCTCGGTGCGACCGTCGCTGATGATGATGCGTCCGACACCGCCTCGGGCTAATTTGTTAAGCGCGTGCATCTTGCGCTTCATGCGGCCGTCGACCTGCTGCTCGCGCTGTTCCAGCTCGGCACGTGTCAGACGCGGCACCATCGAAGCCGGGTCGTTCGCATCGTCCATGAACCCCGGCGCCCCGATGAGCTGCACAACGGTGCCGGCAGCCAGCGCCTGCTGCATTTTGCACACCACATCGTCATTCTCGCTGTTGATGGCGGTCCCGGACTCGTCGACGATGGGAATGGTCAGCACCGGTGTGTAACCATTGTCGATAAGCAGGTTCAGCAGGCCAGCGTTTATAGAACGGGGCTTGCCCGAATAGTCACGCTTCAGCATTTTTCTGCCGTTCTCGACCACCCGGATCCCCTTGTTACGCACGCCCTCGACGATGCGCCCGTCAAGGCCGGTGAGGCCCACCGCATTGATGCCCTGCCGCTGGCAGAGTTCGACCAGGCGTTTGTTGCGCAGCCCGCTGTAGGCCATGAGAATTGCGTCCAGAGCGTCATCGTCGGAAAACACGCTGCTGTAGCCCTTGGCCGAGGTGATCACCTGCTTGGCGAACCCCATTTTTTCGGCGATTGCATCGCGCAGCGCGTTGGCGCCGTGGATGATAACGAACGGTTCTTCTACGCCCGCCAGGTCGGCTACGATGGCGTCGAGGTTGAGGCTTTCACCGCCCCCGATCTTTACGATGATCATGCTCTGCTATCTTGCAATGGGATGCTCAGGAGCGCGTGGTTTTCGATAGCGGACCAGTCCGATGGGCCGTCGCCGGGGAAGCTCTCCGAGCAAAGGGCCAACGTATCACCGATTCGCTTTGTTCGCATCTGAAAGTAGCCCGGGTCCTCGTTGAACGAACTATACACGTGCACCGCTTCTTTTGTGGCCAGCATGAAGTTCATTGCGCGCACGTAGCGCGTGCGTTTCTCGATGATGCCCACGGCGCGGCGCACCGCCTCCGCCATGTTCCCTCTGTCAAAGCGCCTAATATAGTTGAAGATCTTTTCCGCCCCGATGCGGCCCTCCGATTTTACCTTCACACCGCGCAGTTCGCCGTTGAAAATGAACACGCTGTGGTTATCGGTGAACGGCATATTGTTCTCGATGGCGATGCCCTCATCGCGGAACGCACTGCGGGCGTGCCCCAGGAATAGGGTTGTTTGCGAATAGTCCCGGCGTTCATCCTCCCACACAGGGCGGATGTCATGATGAAAGGTCCACGACCCAGCCGAATCCAGCCACCCGCAGCCCCAGCCGTGGCCCTGGTACTCCCGGCTGTTCCGCGACAATTGCCTGAACTGTTCGAGCGCCGGGTTGGGATCCATCCCTGCGGGGTTGTGCAATAACAGCAGGCGGCACATCGTGCGTCGCTAACGAAGTCTCAGATCGGATGCAGGCCGGCGAAACCCAGCGCGGTGCGCTCGTCGAAACCGTGCATGACGTTAAACGCCTGCACGGCCTGGCCCGCCGCGCCTTTCATCAGGTTGTCGATGGCGCTCATGACCACAAGGCGGTTGCTGCCCGCGTCCTTCTCGAATCCGATGTCGCAAAAGTTCGTGCCCGAGAGCAGCTTCGGCTCCGGGTACCGGTAGATGCCGCTCCGCTCCTTGACGATGCGCACGAACGGCTCGCCGTCATAGTCCTCACGGTAGAGCTTCCACACGTCTTTCTCGGTTAGCTCAGCACCGAGGAACACGTGGCAGGTGGCAAGGATGCCGCGTACCATCTCGATGGAGGTTGCCGAAAAGTGGATGTTCGCATCGGCGCCCAGTTCCTGCAGCATCTCCGCGACGTGGCGGTGGCCGGTGGGCTTGTAAGATCGCACCGCGCCGCTGCGCTCCGGATGATGGCTGGCGGCGCTTGCACTGTTGCCGCCCTCGCTGGAACCGGCCTTGACCTCGACTACGGCCTGCGTCACGAGTCCGCGCCGGAA
Source organism: uncultured Gammaproteobacteria bacterium (assembly GCA_947259955.1). Lineage (GTDB taxonomy): Bacteria > Pseudomonadota > Gammaproteobacteria > Arenicellales > JAANXG01 > JAHEKE01. The sequence goes on along the minus strand of CAMYOI010000259.1, from coordinate 1,354 downwards.
CAATGGTCGCAGCGCAAGGATCGTCGCCGTGGCGTTGCACCCCGCCCCGGTCACCAAGTCGGCGCCGGCAATTCTGTCTCGGTTTATTTCCGGGATGCCGTAGACGAAATCTTCCAGCCGCTCCGGGCAGGTGTGCGGAGTCTGGTACCACGTCTCGAAGGCTTCGGCATCGTTCAGCCGGAAGTCCCCGCTGAGATCGATCAGCCGGGATGACAGCGTCCGGTAGCGATCCAAATTGGTCATCGCGTTACCGTGGGGCAGGCACAGGAACATAACGTCGCAGTGCACGAGATCGCCGATTGCGCTGAACTTGAGGGTCGTGCGCTTGC